>CABSZR010000062.1 GCA_902482185.1 uncultured Collinsella sp.
TTCTTGCGCTGCAGGTAGGGTATGATCTATCTGCAGCGCAAGAACGCGGACGCTCAGGAGGTCAACGTACCCTCCTGCATCTCCTGCTACCTCGGCGTTACCGAGCCCGCTATGTTCGGCGTCAACCTGAAATTCCACTTCCCGTTTATCTGCGGCATGATTGGATCTGCCATCGCAGCGGTCGTCTGTGTGGCAACTTCCACCACGGCCAACGCCATCGGCGTCGGCGGCATCCCCGGCATTCTGTCCATCCAGCCTGCCTATATGCTCAGCTTTGCGCTGTGCATGGTCATTGCCATCGTTGTGCCCTTTGTGCTGACCGTCAGCGTCGGCAAAAAGAAAGGCATTGCCTGATTTTGTGAGGTGTGTACCATGAATGATTTTAAAGATAAAGTTGTCTACCAAATTTACCCGAAATCCTTCATGGACTCGAACGGTGACGGCTTCGGCGATTTGAAGGGCGTCACCGCGAAACTGGACTACCTCGCCGACCTGGGCGTTGACTTTATCAGCTCGGGGGCGCTGACGCACTCTGCGCCGATTCTCGACCTCTCGCTTAAGCACCTTCGTCTGCTGGACGGTAAATAATGGACGCCCGCGAGCGTCGCCGTGCCATCATGGGCGTGCTCGAGGGGGCCAAGGGGCCCGTATCGGGCAGCGCGCTTGCCCGCGAGGTGGGTGTGAGCCGCCAGATCGTGGTGCAGGACATCGCCCTGCTGCGCGCCGATGGGCACGATATCGTGGCGACCAACCGCGGCTACGTGCTGCAGGAGGCCCCCAGCAGCCCCGCCGTGCCTACGCGCTTGGTCAAGGTTCGCCACAGCGTGGAGCAGGCAGGCGATGAGCTCACGAGTATCGTCGACGCCGGCGGCGCCGTGCTCAACGTGATTGTCAATCACCGCGTGTACGGTAAGATTACGGCCGACCTGGACATCCGCAATCGTCGCGATGTCGAGCGCTATCTGCGCGATATCGAGAGCGGCAAGAGCTTTCCGCTGCTGACGGTGACCAGCGGCTACCACTTCCATCGCATTGCGGCGGAGGACGAACAGACCCTCGACGAGATCGAGGCGATGCTCAAGGAAAAAGGCTACCTAGCAGACCTGATGCCCTACGAAGACGATTTGTCCTAGTCGACGCCGCATCTATAAGTTGCGGTGAAATAGTTCCTAAAATCGGCATCCAAGACATAAAACAGGAACTATTCCACCGCAACTGCCAAGGGTCCCGCTCCAAATTAGCTGCCCACATATGCAAAAGGAGGCCTCCGCGGCGATGCGGAAGCCTCCTTTTTTGTGCACGGTGTACTTTTGAGTGTGCAAGTGGGGGAGTTGTTACTCCTCGACGATCTCGGTGATCGCGCCAGCGGGGCAAGCGTCCTGGCAAGCGCCACAGGCGACGCAGGAGTCCTCGTCAGCGACGGTAGCGACGTCCTGGAGCTCCAGAACGCCAGCGGGGCAGGAGTCGACGCAAACGCCACAAGCGATGCACTCGTCGGCATCAATTACGGGATGAGCCATGGTAGTTTCCTCTCTGTTGACCGACGCTACAGGCGATGCGCGCCGGTTTGATTCGGGCAAAAACATACCACGGGAGCGACCGTTTGCAATACCCTCTGGCCGGCATCTTCATACCGTTCGCCGAGTATGCCAAGGTTTACTAAAAAACGCGCAGGTGGGGCCGTTGAGCTGCATAAATGTTAGCTAAAGGTGACTTGAAATATAGGGCGATTGAGCGTACTTGCGGAAACCGCATCCCATTATTTTGTCGAAAAACGGGTTGCAGTTTCCGGTTAGGCCCGCTAGCGGAAAATGCGAGCCGGTATCAGCTCTCAAAACGGGATATGGTTTCCGGTTGAGCTTTCAGACGGAAACTGCGACCCGGAATCCACGCTCAAGCCGGGATGAGCTTTCCGCAAGACGGCCCCCAGGCACCCCCGGACGCAAACCTCAGCCATCTCTACATAGATCTCGATAGATTTGCCGAGAACTCAAACAGTGCGTCTACCTGCGTATTTGCGAACCTAAACTCTCGGCAATAAGAAATCTTATATGAATTGACTTAGATTTTGTATATTCCGGCCCATAAGGGGATACACTACATCCTGAAAGACAAGCCGAAACACCGCTCGGCAGACCGCCGAGTCGGTGCAAACGCACAAGAGAGAGGGAATTTCTAATGGGCAAGATTCTTGGTATCGACCTTGGTACTACTAACTCCGCTATGGCCGTTCTCGAGGGCGGTTCTCCGACCATTATCGTGAACGCCGAGGGCGACCGCACCACCCCGTCCGTCGTGGGCTTCCGTGCCGACGGCGACCGCGTCGTGGGTAAGGCCGCTAAGAACCAGGCTGTCACCAACCCCAAGAACACCGTGTTCTCCATCAAGCGCTTCATGGGCCGCAAGTACTCCGAGTGCACCTCCGAGATCAAGACCGTGCCGTATGAGGTCAAGGAGGGCCAGGGTGGCCGTGCCGTCGTCGACATCGAGGGCAAGGATTACACCGCCGAGCAGGTGAGCGCCATGACGCTCGCGAAGATGAAGGCCGACGCCGAGAAGTATCTGGGCGAGACCGTCACCGACGCCGTCATCACCGTCCCGGCCTACTTCAACGACGCCCAGCGTCAGGCCACCAAGGACGCCGGTAAGATCGCCGGCCTCAACGTCAAGCGTATCGTCAACGAGCCGACCGCTGCTGCTCTTGCCTATGGCCTGGACAAGCAGGGCACCGACCAGCGCATCCTGGTCTTCGACCTGGGCGGCGGCACCTTCGACGTCTCCATCCTCGACCTCGCCGACGGCGTGTTTGAGGTTCTGTCCACCTCGGGCGACAACCACCTGGGCGGCGACGACTGGGATCAGCGCGTCATCGACTGGATGGCCGATAAGTTCCAGCAGGAGAACGGTGTCGACCTGCGTCAGGACCCCATGGCCCTGCAGCGTCTGAAGGAGGCTGCCGAGAACGCCAAGAAGGAGCTCTCCGCCGCCCAGCAGACCACCATCAACCTGCCGTTCATCACCATGAACCAGTCCGGCCCGCTGCACCTCAACTACACGCTGACCCGCGCCGAGTTCGAGAAGATCACCCGCGACCTGCTCGAGCGCTGCAAGCAGCCTGTCACCAACGCCCTGCGCGACGCCAAGCTTAAGCTCTCCGATCTGACCGAGGTCATCCTCGTCGGCGGCTCCACCCGTATGCCCGCCGTCCAGGAGCTCGTCAAGACCATGACCGGCAAGCAGCCCAACATGTCCGTGAACCCCGACGAGGTCGTTGCCGACGGCGCTGCCGTCCAGGGCGGCGTGCTCACCGGCGACGTCGAGGGCATCCTGCTGCTCGACGTTACCCCGCTGTCGCTGGGCGTCGAGACCATGGGCGGCATCATGACCAAGATGATCGACCGCAACACCACCATCCCGACCTCCAAGACCGAGGTCTACTCCACCGCTGCCGACAACCAGACCAGCGTCGAGATCAACGTGCTCCAGGGCGAGCGCGAGCTTGCCCGCGACAACAAGTCGCTCGGTAAGTTCCAGCTGACCGGTATTCCGGCTGCCCGCCGCGGTGTGCCGCAGATCGAGGTCACCTTCGACATCGACGCCAACGGCATCGTCAAGGTCTCCGCTAAGGACAAGGGCACCGGCAAGGAGCAGCAGATCACCATTTCCGGCTCCACCGCTCTGTCCGACGACGAAGTCGATCGTATGGTCAAGGACGCCGAGGCTCATGCCGAGGAGGACAAGAAGCAGAAGGAAGAGGTCGAGGTCCGCAACCAGACCGACAGCCTGTGCTACTCCACCGAGCAGACCCTCAACGAGCTCGGTGACAAGGTTTCCGCCGACGTGAAGTCCAAGGCCGAGGCCGCTATCGCCGACGCCAAGAAGGCGCTCGAGGGCTCTGACGTCGAGGCCATCAAGGCCGCCGGCGAGTCCCTGCAGTCCGTGGCCTACGAGCTGGCCCAGGTTGTCTACGCCGACGCTCAGCAGCAGACCGACGGTGCCGCTGGTGCCCAGCCTGCCGACGATGACGTAGTCGACGCCGACTACGAGGTTGTGGACGACGAGGACAAATAATCATGTCCGCCCGTAAAGCTCGCACGGAGGCGGCCGCCGCTGGCGCCGCCCCCGTTGACTCTGAGGAGAAGGACGTGAAGATTCCCGTAGAGGCCGTTGACGATACCGAGGCCAACGAGGCCGAGGCCGCCGAGGCTGCCGAGAACCAGGTAGAGGATTCCAACAAGGAGGCGACGATGACCGAGGACGAGATGGTGGAAGCTGCTATCCGCGCCGGTGAGGAAGCCGCCGACAACGACTTTAAGCTCAAGTTCGAGCAGGCCCAAAAGGAGCTTGCCGACGTGCGCAATGAGCTCGATGCTGCGGCAGAGGCTCAGAAGGCCGCCGAGGACAAGGCAAAGGACGCCACCGAGCGCACCGCCCGTCTGCAGGCCGACTGGGAGAACTTCCGTCGCCGCACCGCAAACGAGCGTATCGCCGAGCGCGAGCGCGCGACCGAGAAGCTTGTCACCGCGCTGTTGCCGGTGATCGACGATATCGAGCGCGCGATTGACCATGCCCGCAGCCAAGAGCTTTCCGACGACTTTAAGCAGTTCGTCGATGGCGTTGACGCGGTACATGCCAAGCTGCTCGATGTGTTTGCGCACGAGGGCGTTGAGCCCATCGATCCCAAGGGTGAGGCGTTCGATCCGCTCGAGCACCAGGCTGTGGGTCGCGTCGAGGACGCATCGCAGTACGACGAGACCGTCAACGACGTGTACCAGAAGGGCTACCGCATGGCGGATCGCATCCTGCGTTCCGCGATGGTGACGGTGACCTACGGTGGCGAGAAGCGCCCCGCACCGGAGCCCGAAGCGGCGCCCGAGGATGCTGCGACCGATACGGCCGAGAGCACCGAGGAGTAATTGAGAAGGGCCCCGGGGCAACACCCGGGGCCCTTTCTGGCCTAGTGCCATATGAAAGCATGAGCCGCCGACCGCAGGGACGGCGGACGTAACAGGAGAGGAGCTACGATGGCTGCAGGCAAAACCTTCTATGACATCCTGGGCGTATCCAAGAGCGCCTCCGACAAAGAGATTAAGAGTGCGTTTCGCAAGCTCGCGCAAAAATATCACCCCGATGCCGGCGGCGATGAGGCCAAGTTCAAGGAGATCAGCGAGGCCTACGAGACGCTTTCGGACGAGAAGAAGCGCAAAGAGTACGACCAGATGCTCATGTTTGGCGGCATGCCGGGCGCGGGCGGCGCGTATAGCGGTGGCTACGGAGCCAGTGCCGGCGCGAGCGGCTGGGGCGATATCTTCGACAGCATCTTTAGCGGTAATGGCGCCTGGGGCAGCGATTGGGGCTCGGGCTTTACCGGGGCTGCAGGCACTGCCGGTGCCGGCGCGGGTCGCAGCCGCGCGCGCAAGGGCGGCGACTTGTCGCTGACCGTCGATGTGACGGCTGAGGACGCGTTTCGCGGCGTGACGCACAAGGTCACCTACCGCATTCCCTCGACGGGCGAGCAGCAGACCATCACGGTCTCGGTGCCTGCGGGTGCGGTCGACGGCGGCAAACTGCGCTACAAGCGTCGTGGCGAGTACGGCGTTGCCGGCGGCGAGCGCGGCGACTTGGTCGTGACCACGCACGTGGAGGAGCATCCGCTGTTTAAGCGCAAGGGTGCCGACGTGACCATGGAGGTACCGGTCTCGGTCTACGAGGCGGCGCTCGGCTGCACGGTGGATGTGCCCACGCCCGGCGGCGCGACGGTTCGTCTGAAGGTGCCCGCTGGCACCCAGACGGGCAAGAAGTTCCGCTTTAAGGAGATGGGTGCGCCCGACGTTAAGCACCGTGGCCGCACAGGCGCGCTGCTCGTCGAAATCAAGGTACAGGTTCCCACGAACCTGTCCGATGACGAGCGCGATGCCATGACCAGGCTGCGCGAGGCCGACACGCGCGATTATCGCGAGAAGGTTAACCGTTACAAGGCGACGTACTAGGGCGGTCGTGGCGCACACCCGCGCCCGCGGGCTTATGATGGACGATAACGAGACGGAAAGGGGTCAGGTAGCATGGCCGAGGACAATAGGAACAAACCGCTGTACATGATCAGCGTGGCGGCCGAGCTGACCGGCATGCATCCGCAGACTCTGCGCGTCTACGAGTCCAAGGGCCTGGTGAACCCCCAGCGCTCGGGCGGCAACACGCGTCTGTATTCGCGTGCCGATATCGAGCGCCTGGAGCTCATCAACCAGCTGACCGACGAGGGCATCAACCTTGCCGGCGTGGTGCGCATCCTCGATATGAAGGAGCGTGCCGAGGAGCGCGAGCGCGAGAACGAAAAGCTCCGTGCCCGCGTGCGCCAGCTCGAGGACGAGCTGCACGAGTACAAGATGCAGAAGAAGATCACCGCCCTGGCCCCGCGCGACGGCTCGGTTAACCCCGAACAGGTCATGCGCAAACTTTTGGGCGCAGGCGGGGATCTCTAGGTTACGCCGTTCTGCCGAACGGCGTAACGGCTCGACGCTGCGCGACGTCCAGAGCGACAATTTGTCATTCAAAAGGCAAGGCATGACCAGAAGGTCTATGCCTTGCCTTTTTCATGCCAACTTGTTCGCTCTGGACGTCGCTCGCTGTCCGTCCTCTACCTGCGGCGCCTTAGATGTAGTCATTGGGGACGTTCTTAAACGACTAGGTTGGGCACATTGCTTTGAGATGTTATTTAATCGGCTTTGATGGCCATTAAGCCGGCTACCTGCTCAAAGAAATTAGCGGCATTCATCTGCTATCGAAAATAATGCTCAAAAAACCGTCCAAGAAGTCGCGTGTCATTTTTTGATGCGTCGCGCGTCAAGTGATTTGGCAAGTTCTTGGTTAGATATTGGTCAGTTTTGGGTCAACCTTGCCAAAAGCTTGACGAATGCAAATCTAGACGTCGGCGAATGAACACTTTGAGCGAGCCCGGTGCAAAATTCTGGGCTGATTCTCGATATTCGCCTTCAATCGTCCCTTGCCAAGCGCTGGCCTCGCTTACAATCTGCTCCGACATTCGCGCGCCGTCCGGCGCTTAAGAGGGGAGGGCCCCATGGCAAACGAGATCTGGACCATCAAGCGTTGTCTCGAGTGGACCAAGGAGTACCTGGCCGAGCGCGGCGAGGAGCACCCCCGTCTTTCTGCCGAGTGGCTGCTGTGCGCCGCCACGGGCCTGGCGCGCATTGACCTATATATACGTATGGACGAGACGCTTAACGCGGCCCAGCTCGAGACCATGCACGCGGCGGTCGTCCGTCGCGCGAAGGGCGAGCCGCTGCAGTACATCACCGGTAGCACGCAGTTTCGCATGATTGACGTCGCGTGCGCCCCCGGCGTGCTCATCCCGCGCCCCGAGACCGAGATGCTCGTCGAGGAAGTCCTGAACTATCTGGATGCCGAGGTGCTGAGCCCCGAGGCTGCTGCCCGTCAGCGTGTTGAGCTGCCTTGGAACGATGAGGTCGAGCAGGCTCGCAAGGCCGAGGCCGCGCTGGCAGACGAACGGGCGACCGCCGAGCGCCGTGCCGCTAACCTGACGGCTGCCGATGAGGCTGCGCTGGGTAGCGATGTGCTCGGTAGCCGCGCCTATGCCGAGG
>CABSZR010000063.1 GCA_902482185.1 uncultured Collinsella sp.
GCTCCCTGGGAGTCCAACCCCGGTGCGGGCAGCCCCTTCGGCCATCAGGGTGCAGCCCCGAGCATCCCGCAGACCGAGGACGAGGCCAAAGCCCTCATCCGCAGCGTCTTCGGCCAGTCCACCATCTTCAAACCGGTGGAGTAACCGTGCGGGCGGGTATGCTGCTCAAGAAGAGATCTCTTTGCCCGGGCGCATCTGTATTTCGGACATGTGCAACGCGGTGCCGCGTATCTCGCATTCGAGCAGACAGGTACGTGACGGTCGGCCTAGGATGCTGAGGTCGATACGATACGTCGCATGGCTGTCCGTGTGCTCGACTTGCTCGGCGTTGACGGTTGCTCCGATTGTCAAGAAAGCGCCTAGTTCGGCATCGACAATCTTGGAGTTCTTTATCTTGACCTTGAACTCTTGGTAGAGGGATGGGCTGTTGTAGTAAACGGTTCGGGTTCCGTCGGTGCACTCATCGGTCGCTTCCCATTTGACGACGGGCTGGCCCGAGCTGGCTATTAGCAGTTCTGCTCCAAAGGATATAGCATGGGTGATGGCAACCAACAATGCCCAGCCGACAAAGAGATAGAGAACAAAATATGCAGCGGGGTGTTTTGAGCGGATGTTTTGGAGCGCGTCGGGGGCATTCATGGGGTACCTCCAAATTGCTATCTATGGCAATCAAATTATACCCCACCGTCATGAGCGCCACCTCGAGTGGTGGCTCGGCATTTAGCCATTTAGTGGTACGCATTAAATGTCGGATTCCGGCTCTACAAGATTTAGCTTTCAATATTATGCAGATGCGAATTATTCAACTTTGCATAATCTATGGGTGCGGCTTGCACTCCAGGACATGTATATCGACTGAGGTAACACGTCCGCCCCGCTCTCTCGCAGCGCGCCGTGGTACGATTTTTGAGTTTGAAAGTCCCGCCGTGCTCCGGCTGCCCTTGCAGCTTGTCGCGCGGCCGCACGTAAAGGAGCCATCATGGCCGGTATGAACATGCAGCAGATGATGAAGCAGGCTCGCAAGATGCAGGAGCAGCTTGCCGCCGCGCAGGAGAACCTCAAGTCCCAGACCGTCGACGCCTCTGCCGGCGGCGGCATGGTCAAGGTGACCGTTAACGGCGAGATGGAGCTCGTCAACCTCACCATCGATCCCGATGCCCTCGATCCCGAGGACGTCGATATGCTGCAGGACATGATCATGGCTGCTGTTAACGAGGCCGTTCGCGGCGTCAACGAGCTCGCCAACAAGCAGATGGGCGCCATCACCGGCGGCCTCAACATCCCGGGCATGCCGTTCTAAGACACACATATATATGAGCGCGAATCACAGTCTGCAAAAACTGCTCGATGAGCTGGGTCGTCTGCCGGGCATTGGTCCCAAGTCGGCCCAGCGCATAGCCTATTACCTGCTCGAGGCCGATGCCGAGGAGGCCCGCCGCCTGGCCGAGGCCATCCTGGAGGTCAAGCAGGAGGTCCACTTTTGCAGCCGTTGCTTTAACTACGCCACGGCCGACGAGTGTTCCATCTGCCAGGACCCGATGCGCGATACCACTCGCATTTGCGTGGTGGGCGAGCCGCGCGACGTCCAGGCAATCGAGCGCACGGGCAGCTACCATGGCCTGTACCATGTGCTGGGCGGCGTGATCAGCCCCATGGACAAGATCGGCCCCGAGCAGCTGCATATCCGCGAGCTGCTGGCGCGCCTGGGCCACGAGGACATCCACGAGGTCATTATCGCCACCAACCCCAATATTGAGGGCGAGACCACGGCGAGCTATCTTGCTCGCACCATCAAGCCATTGGGCGTTGAGGTATCGCGTCTTGCGAGCGGCCTTCCCGTGGGCGGCGACTTGGAGTATGCCGACGAGCTTACGCTTGGCCGCGCCATCGAGGCCCGTCGCGCGATTTAGGTGGCGAGCCTGCTCCTGCCGTATGTTTTCCTCGCGACGCACGGGGTAGTCATAATTTCCCCGTGCGACTGTGAGTTTGTTGTGCAACAAAGATGCTTCGTATCCGCTTATCGCATGGACGCTTCCGCTCGCATCCTTAATTTGCCCATTCGTTGCGCAACCTTTTGGGTTCGCTGATACACTCAAATATGGATTTGAATGAATGCGCCGCTTCTGAGCGGCGTGTTTTTGTTGGAGGAGAACGCATGCGGCCCGGTGGCACTCAGACAAAGCGCGGCGCCGCGGTGCGCATGCGACGCCGACTGGGCTTGGCGCCGCGGGCGTACGCGCTGCTGTCGTGCTCGCTGGTGCTGGTCATAGCTGGCGTTTCTGCCTATGGCATGACCGTGCCGTCCATGATGCAGGCGCATGCCGCACGCGAACCGCGCGTGGGGCATGAGGTCAAAAGTGATTTGGGCACCACGACTGGATATGCTTGGGCAAGTGTGGTCGCGCATATTGTGTTTGGCACCGACGATGCGGACGGCGCCGAGGCCCCGGACAACGAAGTCACGCTTGCCAATGGCAAAACCATCGTGCTCACCAACACCAAGATCATCGATCGGTTGTCCAACAATAGCGTGGCGGCAACGGTGAATAAGGTCGAGCAGCAAAAGGAGCAGGACGCCCAGCAGTCCGGAAAGCCCGGTAGCTCGGATAATTCTGGCTCCGGCTCGGATTCATCGAGTTCGGGCGGCGGCTCTGGGGCGGGTTCCTCTACCGGAGGGTCTGGAAACGGCGGCTCGATGGGCGGCAACACTGACAACGATGCAAACTCCGGTGGCCTTTCCGCTGCTGAGGAAGAGAGCATTCACAGTTGGCTTGTGACCAAGTACAACATGCTCGACGGCTATGTTTCTCGTGCCAATGACGTGGTCTCGACCTATAACTCTACGGGAGATCCCAGACCGTGCGACAGCCTGGTCGGGGAGATGTTTGTCATTCGAGCCGAGTTCGGTCGTCAGACATTCTCGCCCCGGTCAAAGTGGTATCAGCAGTATGCCAATCTGTGGGGCTGTTACACCAACCTATGTCAATGGGTCGGCCATTACGGCGATGATGACGTCGCGCTCGGTAACTTCAACAATAACGTGGCGGCGCTTGCCCTATGATGACCGATCTTGCATCCACCACACCACAATCACTCGGTCGCGATCCCATGGTCGGCCTGCGCCTGGCGCGTGTCGACGGGTTTGAGCCGGCCATTGCGCTCGGTCAGGACGAACTGCCTGCCTATCTGCGTCGTTTTACGATGCTGTTTGCCGACGATGCCACCATGCGCCGTGGCGGTATCGGCCGCGTGACGCGTGCCGTCAACGCCCAAGGCGAGGCCGTGGCGCTCAAGCAGCTCATCTTGCCGACGCGCGATGAGTTTGACGACGATGCAGCTCACGAGGCGCTGGTCGCCAAGTTCAAGGCGGCGTTTCGGGAGGAATACGAATGCCATCGCGCCCTTTCGGGTCTTAAGGGCTTTCCCCGCCTCTATGGCTGGGGCGAGGTCGACGGTGTGCCTGCAATTGTCATGGAATGGGTCGAGGGCGAGACGCTTGCCCGCTTGCGTTCGCGACTCGCCGTGGATGATGCCGGACGCCTGTCGCCGCTTGTGGCGGCGCGTCTGGGTCGCGACCTGTTCGATCTGCTCTGCCGTATGAGTCTGGTGGGTGAGGGCTTTGTCCATCGCGATATCTCGCCCGCTAATATTATGGTGCGTACGGCGCGTCTACCGCTTGACCGGCAGCTTGCCGAGGGCACCTTTGACCTGTGCCTGATTGACTTTGGCTCGTCGCTGGCGCTCGAGCCTGCGTCGGCCGTGGCCGGTACCGGCGGCAAGGCGTCGTTTACGGAGCGTTATGCCACGCTGCGTCGCGCGACGGTTGCCTATGCCCCGCCCGAGATGCTCACCGACGATATTCCCGACCTGCGCGCTTTGCGTATGTCGCCGGCGATCGACGTCTATGCCGCGGCAAGCACGGTTTACGAGCTCATTGCCGGCGTCGCGCCATACGAAGCCGCGCCGGGCACTTCGGGCACCTCGGGTTCGCGCAAAAAGACGCGCGACATCGCGAGCCCCTATCGTCTCAAGATGGACACGCGGCCCGACTATCCCATTGGTGCCCATGCGCCCGGTTGTGATTTGACTCAGCTGCTTTGTCGTGAGCCCGATGTGGCGCTCGCCGCGGCCGAGCAGGCCCAGCAGCTAGGGCTTGAGCCGGATTCCGAAGAGCTACGCGATGCGCTGGCGTTTGTCGATGCCCAGCTGTTCGACGTGGTGATGGCCTGTCTGTCCAGCCATCAAAAAGATCGTCCCGAGCCGGCGGCGGTCGAGGCGGCGCTCTCGGCGTTTTGTGACCACTATGCGCAAAATGTCGGTCGTTCGCTCCGCGGCGAGCCGCTCACGCCGTGCCCCATGGATGCGTCCGGCCGCGCGGTTCGTCGCGCGGCGATGATTGGTGCGGCGGTCGTTTGCAGCGTGGTTTGGGCTGTGGTCGTGGTTTCGGCCGCGCTGCTGGCGTCGGGCGCTCGCGTGACGGTGACTTTGGGATCGCTCGTGTGGTCTGGGCCGCTACCGGGTATTATTGCCGCACTGGCGTTGGCGCTGCCAGGCATAGCCGGCGTTGCCACGGGGGCACTTGCGCGCAATCGGCGCTCGGGGTTCCTGCAGGGTGTGCTTGCGCTTTCTGCCTGCGAGGTTCCGGTGCTGGTTGTGGCTGCATGTAGCGTTTTTTCCCAACGCGCCGTGATGGGCGGCCTTGTTGCCGCTCTGGTTGCAACCTATACGCTTACGTGGTTTTTGCTTGCGATGGGCTTTGCCTTTGAACTTCCCGTTTCGGCACCGCGACGCACAAAAGCCCAGATGGCGACTCCGCTTGCCGGTGGAGCCGCAGCTGCCCGTACTTTTGGCGGACCTGTCGAAGTATCGTCCGATTCTATTTCTACGACCAAGGAGGCCTAGGTCATGGCATCTCAAGTTGAGCTCACCCCATGCGGGGCCATGTTTGACATCTTTAAGCGCGCGGCGCATCTGAGCCATATCGAGCTGTGCGGCTTGGTGCTTTCGTCCCGTCCGCTCGCCGACGGCCGCAGCCCGCAGAGCCGAGCCGCCGATCGCTCTTGGGTTTCCCGCTTTATCGTTCGCGCGCCGGTCGGCACGCTTCAGCAGCGCTACTTTGCCGAATACGGTACCTCGGCTGCGCGTATTATGTCGCAACTGGCCCTGCGCCAGCGCAATCCCATGGACTCCACGGCTGTGATCAATATGGTGTGCGGTCCTGCAGGTGAACCGATGGTACGCGCGCTCGAAGAGTGCCACCAGGACACGAATCTCTATCGCAACGCGCTCGATCGCCTGTCCCAGGCGGCGGAACTCATGCCCGCCGAGCGCGCCGAGGCCGTGCTGGTGCTGTTTGTCGCCGTCGGTTGTTCGGCGGATGTGCGGTCCTCGGTGAACTATTCCATCGACTACGCGCACGCGACCTGTGGCGGAGGCACATCCACGCCGCGTTCGCTTGGCATGTCGCTGGCTGCGGGCGAACGCGAACCCGCCCCGGCGCACCCCTTGGGCTTGCTGCGCGTGCAAAACAGTTTTGTCGTGAGCGCCCCGCGCTGGATTCAGCCGAGTGAGCAGGGTGTTGAGATTGGCGCGCTGGCCACTAGTGAGGGCGATATTACCGACGTCGGCGACGATGTCTCGGCCCGCCATGCCCATATCTGGTGCGATGCTCAAAATATCTGGCACGTCGAGGACTTGTCGTCCACCAACGGAACCGTGGTGGTAAACGGGGCCACGCGCGTCTGCATTCAGGTCGAGCCCGGCCGTTCCGCCCAACTCAATCCCGGCGACGAGCTCAAGCTCGGCGAATCCACTACCTACGCCATCCTCTTCGGTGCCCTCTAGCCAGTCCTGCCAAATGGTCCCTCCGTCCCCAAGGGATCATTTTGCGCCCGGCGGTCACCCGAGGTAAACCTTTACCGCCCACCTATATTTGCCGAAATATGGCCTGACGGCGGGGTACAATAAACCCGCATGCGGATTTCCGTTGCGGGCGCTTCCCATCGCCGGGGCGTGCCCGGGAGCATCCGGCATGCGGCCTTTGCGGCGCTCGGTCATGTGCAAGACGGGCGGTCGGGTCTGTGGGGCGCATCAGTTGCCTCTCGCCTCGGCATGTCTTCTCTCCACGCCACGTACCTGCTGCTGAGCCCGCCTGCCAGATGATTGGAAGCAACAGCGTAAATCCCATCACGCCAACATCCCGGCGATCGCCGGGGCCTGTATACCTATATGAGAGGAGAGGGGTATATGGCGCGTAAGTTTAAGTCTATGGACGGCAACGAGGCGGCCGCATATGTTTCGTATGCGTACACCGAGGTAGCGGGAATCTATCCCATTACGCCGTCCAGCCCGATGGCCGACCATGTCGACCAGTGGGCGGCCCAGGGTCGCAAGAACATCTTCGGCACCCCGGTCAAGGTCGTCGAGATGGAGTCCGAGGCAGGTGCAGCCGGTACCGTTCACGGTTCGCTGGGCGCCGGTGCTCTGACCACCACCTACACGGCTTCTCAGGGTCTGCTCCTGATGATCCCGAACATGTACAAGATCGCGGGCGAGCAGCTCCCGGGCGTCTTCCACGTTTCCGCGCGTTGCGTCGCTTCCCACGCCCTGAACATTTTTGGCGATCACTCCGACGTCATGGCCTGTCGTCAGACCGGCTTCGCCATGCTCGCCGAGGGCAACGTCCAGGAGGTCATGGACCTCTCGCCGGTGGCTCACCTTGCCGCCATCGAGGGTAAGACCCCGTTCCTTAACTTCTTCGACGGCTTCCGCACCAGCCACGAGATCCAGAAGGTCGCCATGTGGGACTACAAGGATCTGGCCGAGATGTGCGACATGGACGCCGTCCAGGCTTTCCGCGACCACGCGCTCAACCCTGAGCACCCGCACACCCGCGGCAGCCACGAGAACGGCGATATCTTCTTCCAGAACCGTGAGGCCTGCAACAAGGTCTACGACGAGCTTCCCGCCGTCGTCGAGGGCTACATGAAGAAGATCAACGAGAAGCTCGGCACCGATTACGGCCTGTTCAACTACTACGGCGCTCCCGATGCCGATCGCGTCGTCGTGTGCATGGGCTCCTTCTGCGACGTGCTTGAGGAAGTCATCGACTACCTCAACGCTCACGGCGAGAAGGTCGGCCTGGTCAAGGTTCGTCTGTTCCGTCCGTTCTCCATCAAGCACTTCGTCGACGTTCTCCCCGAGACCGTCCAGAAGATCGCCGTCATGGACCGTACCAAGGAGCCGGGTTCCATCGGCGAGCCGCTCTACCAGGACGTCGTCTCCGCTCTCTACGAGGCCGGCAAGACGGGTATCAAGGTCGTCGGCGGCCGTTACGGTCTGGGCAGCAAGGACACGCCTCCCGCGTCCGCGTTCGCTGTCTTCGAGGAGCTCAAGAAGGACGAGCCCAAGCGCGAGTTCACCATCGGCATTGTCGATGACGTGACCAACCTGAGCCTGCCCGAGGCCGAGGATGCGCCCAACACCGCAGCCCCCGGCACCATCGAGTGCAAGTTCTGGGGTCTGGGCGGCGACGGTACCGTGGGCG
>CABSZR010000064.1 GCA_902482185.1 uncultured Collinsella sp.
TTGCTTTGCCGTGGCCCCGGGGCGCACGGCCTTTGTGGAACATCGCCGGGACGCCGCGCGCTGCGAGAACCCTGCGCCTAGATCTCGGCCTCCGCATGGCCTCGCTGCGCCTCGGGCAGCTCCCCGTAGAGCGGATGGTCTTCGAGCCTAAAGCGCTCGACCTGTTCGGGAGTGCGACCGCGTACAAAGAGCCACGAGCGATCAATCGGCGTCGCCATGAGCGTGCTGGGCAGCGCGTCGGCGCGGTCGGAAAACACCCGGGCACTCTCGGGATCCTGGAACGCCAGCACCAGATGCGTGTCGCAGTTGCCCATGATGGAGCGTGCGCGTGCCTCGCCATAGAGCGCATCGAGCTGGTTGGTCGACTGCAGCAGCAGCGTTGCCCAGATGTTGCGGCTTCGGATAATCGAGAGCACGTTGTCGATCTGGGGGATCTGCAGATTTGCGAAGTCATCGAGCATAAAGCGCACGGGCACGGGCAGGCTGCCGTCGGGCTGCCTATCGGCCTCGCGAATGAGGCCCATAAACGCCTGCGTAATAAAGAGGCCGGTCAGCGGATCGAGATTGCGGTCGATATCGCTCACGGTTACAAACAGGGCGCAGGGGGTGTGTCCCATGGAAGCGAAGTCCACCTGATGGCACTCACGATAGAGCTGTGCCGCACCGTCGAATCCCAGACACATGACCTTTTCGGCAAGGATGCCGACGATGCTCGCGTGCATGCGCTCGGCATTTTGCGTAATGGCGTAGCGCCGCCATAGCGAGAGGGCATAGCTTTGGGGGTCGGTCGTGATCAGGTCGTCAAACAATCGACCCGTGGCACCGTCCTGCAGGTGCTCGATCAGCTTGATGACCGAGCTGATCGTCTGCTCGTCGGCGGGTAGCTGTTCGGTGACGTAGGCGATAAGACACGACAGCAGGTTTGCCGCCGCATGATCCCAAAAAGGCTGGTTGTTGTCCTCGATGGGGCAGATGGCCTTTGCCACCGAGAGGATGTCCTGCTGGTTGGGCCTGCCGTCCGCCTTACGGCGAATGTGCCTCAGGGGGTTGTAGCCGCAGCGCTCGATGCCGGGCGCAAGGGCCGGGACGGTGTTGAGGTCGGCGAAGTTGAGACATTGCACGCGGTAGCCGTGGGCTGCCAGCACGGGTCCCACTTCGCGACAGAGCGTGCCTTTGGTGTCGAGCACGATGTAGCTTGCGTTCATTTGCAGCAGGTTGGGCTTGAGGACGTTTCGGGTCTTGCCGGCTCCCGAGGGGCCGATCACAAGTGCGTTGTTGTTGAGTCCCGTTTGGCGGGTGTCGCAGGAAAGCGTTCGATCCTTGGCGAGGATGGTGGACGATGCGGACTCAGATGCGGCGAGGCGGCTGGCGAGGTTAGACATGGGCGACCTCCTTGGTGGTCGAGAGGATTTCGTGGGCAAAGCCGAGCTCGACGGCGCGCTCGGCCGAAAGGTAGGTGTCTTTTGCAGTGAGGGACTGGATGCGCTTGGGCGTGAGGCCGCTGCGGTCCGAGAGGATTTGCGTGAGGGTCTTGCGGGTCTGCATGAGACGCCGGCTGGTTTCCTGCAGCGCAAGTGCCGAGCCGCCTGCCCCCTGGGGGATCAGCGGGTCGTGAATCATGAGCTCTGCATGGGGCGCCATACGGCGATTGTCGCCGCCCATAAAGATCACGGCGCCCATGGACGCGGCGAATTCCAGGCAGACGGTGCGGATAGGGCACGATGCGAGGCGCATGGCGTCATAGATCGCAAGACCCGATCGCACGCTTCCGCCGGCGCTGGCGACAAATATGGTGATGGGGCGGCTGGGGTCGGTGGCATCGAGCAGGCGGATCTGCTGGCATAGGTCGTGGGCCATCGGGGTTTCGATGTTTCCCATGACGGAGAGCTCGCGACGGGCGAGCATCTCATCGTAAATGCTGGTGAGCGTGATACCTCGGGCGGATTCACGCATGGTGAGGGGGCTGATGATGGGGGAATGATTGGTGTCCATGAGGACTCCTTTCTGTTGGTTGTGTTGTGGAATAGGATTGTTGCCCGCGGAGGGGCTGGCGGGCTACAGGGTTCGTCCGAGCCTGAGATCGAGCTCGGTTGTGGGGCAGGCTGCCTGTCCGTGCGGCTCGCAAGCGCCAAGGGCTCCAAAGCGATGGAGCGTTGCGGCGGGCGTGGTGTAGGCGAGCCGCAGCTGATGCTCGACAGGGGCACATCCGTCATTTTTGTAATGAGCCGCGTAGTACTGCGCGATGCTGGCGTTCATCTCGCTGCCATTGCGATGGCGCTCAAACTGGCGTCTGCAGGCCTCGATGATCTTTGCTACCGACTTGGGTGCCGTCGCGGGAACAAGGGCGAGATAGCCCTCAAATAGCTCGTTGATGCTCAGGAGGCACAGCAGGTCGATCAGCGTCCTTATGGCTGCTCCCTCGGCGGAAAAGTGCGCGGTCATACGGTTATATCGGTTGCGGTCGACGATGGCCGCATGGGGTCTTGGAGTTTTCTGCCCCGTGGTCCCGGGCTTTTGCCGCGCCTGTGTATTGAGCTCGACGTTGCAGCGCTTGAGGCCGTCCAACGGAAGGAACAGTGCGGTGCGCAGGGCGTTCCGCTTGCTTTCGAGTTCATGACGCTCGTCAGGTTCCCATTCGAGCTTGAGTTTCGTGTCGAGCGCCGTAAGCATATGGGCTAGGCAGCCTACGGTAAGAACGTACGAATCGTTGTCGCGTTTTGGGGCATAGGGGTCTGTCAGCTTGCGAATGTCGGGGTCGCCCATGATCTTTGTGCAGCGCTTCAGCAGTTGAGGGTGGTCGGCCAAGATCGTCGCGAGCGGTAGCGACGCGTAGTTCTTGATGGTCGCGGCGGCAAAGGCGGCGTCATATTCGTTTGCATATGCTCGCTCAATGCGGGCATCCAGAATGCTTTTCTTATCGCCGTCTTCAGCGTGGTGGTTTGTCATAGCTTCTCCAATCGGTTGATGTTCGTGCTGTTTGTTGATGTGTTGGTTGTCGTGAGTGATGTGCTTGCCGTGGGTAATGTGCTGACGTTGGGGTGCTATGCGGTTTTCAATGAGCCCGTGAGGCAGTTGCTGCAGGGGCGGGATGGAACGGCCCATGCAAGGCGGAAGGCATCGTGCTCAAAATCGAGACAGCAATGCCCTGGGTGCCTCACATGTGGCAGTTACCTCATTAAGTTGTCATTGCGTTTGGGGTTGTACTTTGCTGATCTTCCTTCTCTTACACGCTAAAACTCAAACTTCATATGCTCGATCTACTTAAAACCGCAACGGCGGTCTTTTATCAACTTATATGTCGGAACGCGTCTTTGCAAGTACTTTTTTGCCTTTGTTTCAAATGGGGTGGTTTTGCAACCGTCATACGCGCGCTGTGCGAACGTGCCCCGGCTCGGATAAGATAGTGCGCGATAAAAACGATGCAAGGAGGCACATATGGCAATTAAAGCCATCGCAATGGATATCGACGGTACGCTCACCAACGACCAGAAAGTGATTAGCCCGTGTACGCGCGAGAAGCTGCTCGCGGCGCAGGAGTCGGGCATTAAGCTCATTTTGGCTTCGGGCCGTCCCGCATGGGGGCTGCACGCCTTGGCGCAGGAGCTCGACCTTCAGAGTCATGATGGTTTGCTGGTGGCCTTTAACGGCGCTCACGTCGTCGATGCCCAGACCGACGAAGTGCTGTTCGATCAGGCTATGCCTGCCGACGAATTGCATCGCCTGATTGATCACCTGCGTAATTTTGACGTGATCCCTATGATTTCGCTCGGTCGCGATCTGCACGTTGAGGACTCGTACCATTGCATGATCACGCTGCCTGACGGCTCGCAGAAAAACATCGTCAAGTATGAGCGCGACGCGTGCGATCTTAAGATTCGCGAGGTGGAGAGCCTGCATGAGGTCGCTGATGCTTATCCCGTGGACAAGCTGCTGACGGCGGGCGACCCGGCCTATCTGCAAGCGCATCACGAGGAGATGTACGCGCCCTTTACCCAGACGCTTTCGGGTATGTTTACGGCCGACTGGTACTTTGAGTACACGGCGCCCGGTATTGACAAGGCCCGCGCGCTCGAGGGTGCCCTGCCCAAGCTCGGCATCGATGCCAGCGAGGTCGTCTCGTTTGGCGACGGCCAGAATGACAAGTCTATGATTGAGTGGGCCGGAACCGGTGTTGCCATGGGCAACGCCGTCGATGAGGTCAAGGCTGTGGCCCAGATGGTGACCGCCAATAATAACGAAGACGGCATTGCGGTGGCGCTGGATAAGCTGCTGGGTTAGAATCGCCGATAGTGCATGGCTCGGGCGTCCGCTTGCGGGCGCCCTTTTGTTAGGGAGGGTGCCGTGTCCGCATTTCCGTTCGACGCCGTTATCTTTGACATGGACGGCGTCATTGTCGATACCGAGTATTACTACCTGGGCGAGACTGCCGCGTTTGCCAAGGAGCTTGGGCTTAACCTGACTCAAGAGGAGTTGAACGGGCAGGTTGGTACCTCGCATCAGTTCTTCCTGCGTATGCTGGTCGATTGGTTTGAGCGCGCCGGGAAGGGGCATTTAACTGGCGAGGAAGCGTTGATCCGTTGGGACGAGTGGGCGCATAAGCGTCCGCGCGACTATCAGGCTTTGATTAACCCAGGCGCCGTGGATACGATTCGAGAGCTGCCGCGCCGTGGCGTTCGCGTGGCGCTTGCCAGTTCGTCTCCCATGGATAGCATCGAGGAAGTGCTCAATGCGTGCGGGCTGTCGGATGCCTTTGAGTATGTGGTGAGCGGCGAGCAGTTTAAGGAGAGCAAGCCCGAGCCCGACATCTACCTGCATGCGCTGGATCTCCTGGGGCTGCCCGCGAATCGCTGCTGCTGCGTTGAGGATTCGGTGCCTGGCATCACTGCCGGCAAGCGAGCCGGCCTGACAGTCATTGCCAAGCGCGAGGAGCGCTTTGGCTTTAGCCAGGATGCCGCGGACAAGATTATCGACCAGCTGCCGGAGCTGCTCACGCTTTCTTAGGAGCGCGGTAGTTGCGCGTTTTTCGGGTCAGATGAGTAAATACCCGACATTTTGGTGCGGCAGCAAGCATACTTTATGCTAATGCGGGCTTAAGGGCTTGTTGAATGCCCTTAAGCCCGCTTTTGACTTAATTGGGCTGGGAGAGGGTATATGCCACCGACTGAAGGACTAACTGACGGTAAAGCAGCGATACCGCTGTACCAACAGGTTATCGATATCATTAAAAACGAAATCAACTCCGGTGCCTACAAGGCGGGCGCGCGGATACCCAACGAATTCGAATTGGCTGAGAGCTATAAAGTTGGCCGCGTTACCGTGCGACGCGCTATTGAGGAGCTCGTCCAGCAGGGCTATCTAACGAAGCGGCAGGGGAAAGGCACGTTTGTCAATGCCCCCAAGCTTAAGCGCAAGATTCGCCAGAAGGATGACGTCCAGAGTTTTTCGGACGCATGCCGCGTTAACGGAATGGAGCCGGGGGCGTGCGTCATTTCGAGAAAGATACTGCCGGCGGATTCCACCGAAGCGCAGTTCTTTGGTGTTCCCGTTGGAACTGATTTGATTTGCGTTGAGCGTGTGCGTACTGCCGATGGAGTCCCCGTCATGCTCGAGAACAACATATACGTTTACGAGGACAACGCCTATCTATCAACGGCACCTCTATCTAACCAATCCATTTTTGAGTTCGTGCGCAACCGAACGGGCCGCACGCCCGCGTTTACCGACCCGTGCACGCTCGAGATCGCGTGCGCGTCGCCTGAGGTCGCTCGGCTGTTGGCAGTTCCCGTTGGCGAACCCTTGTTTTATATGGAAGCCTTCTTTTTCGATGAGCAGCGACGGCCGTTTATCATCGGTCGTCAGCGGATCGTTGGGTCTCGCTACGTTTTTGACATCTAGGACATTGCGAATGGAAACGCCCGGTGGATCATCTCACCGGGCGTTTCCATACCGTTCACGGCGCGAACACAACCGTTCAACCGCGTTGCGGCAACCAGTTTGAAATTATCTTGATGAAGGAAAAAGCTGCTGGTAATCTATGGGACGTCATAGAACGTTTGCCTTATGCAAACGTTGAAGCGAGATGCGATGCAGTCTCGAGTTCTTTGGAGGTATCTATGTCAGATACGAAGGCGAAGAAGACAAACAGACGTTTTAAGTTCAAATTACCGCATGTCTATACGATCATGTTCTTGCTGATCGTTGTCTTTGCGGTCCTGACTTGGATCGTTCCCTCTGGTCAGTATCAGCGCAAGACGATTTCAACAGCGGCGGGCGAGCGTGAAGTCGCCGTTGCTGGAACCTATGAACAGGTCGATAAGAACTACACCGATTCCGAGACCGGCGAGACCATCAATCTGGGCCAGGATATCTTCGCGGTTCTGCAAGCGCCCACCAAGGGTATCCAAGAGGCTGCCGACGTCGTTGCGTTCGTCTTATTGATTGGCGGATCGTTCGCGATCATCACCAAGACCAACGCTTTGAATGCCGGCATGAGCCGTGTGATTAAAAAGCTCAAGAACAAGGACATCCTCATCATTCCCATCACGATGACATTGCTGTCCATTTGCGGCACTACGTTTGGCATGTCTGAGGAAGCCCTGCCGTTCTATGCCATCTTCATTCCCATCATGATGGGTATCGGTTATGACTCGATGACGGCATTCATCATCTGCTTCCTTGGTCCTAACCTGGGATATTGTGCTTCGACCATCGACCCGTTTAATGTTTTGATCGCCCAAGGCATCATTGGCATCGAGGGCAATCCGCAACTGTGGCTGCGCGCCGTTTCTTGGGTCATCTTCACTGCCGTCGGTATCGCATGGGCCATGCGCTACGCCATGCGCGTCAAGAAAAACCCCGAGTCGTCCATTGTGTACGAGGACGATAAGCTCAAGCGTATTGAGTTTTCCGTGACCGATGCCTCCATCGAGGAAGAGTTCACTATCCGTCAGAAGCTCGTGCTTATCGATTTTGCTTGCGGTATGGGCATTATCGTCTGGGGTCTTGTTACCCAGGGCTGGTACATGAATGAGATTTCCGCCGTGTTCCTTGGCATGGGCTTGCTTGCCGGTATCCTGGGCGGCCTTGACCAGCAGACGATCGCAGAGGAGTTCGTTAAGGGTCTCGCCGACTTTGCGTACGCTGCCATCGTTATCGGTATCGCTCGCGGTATTCTGGTCATCGCCGAGGGCGGCATGATCATCGACACCATCCTCCAGGCGCTCGCTACCGCGCTTGCCGGTGCACCCGCCGCCGTCTACACCACGTTTATGTATATCGTCCTTGGCCTGCTCTCTTTGCTGGTTCCCTCGAGTTCTGGCCTGGCGGCGCTCACCATGCCCGTTATGGGCCCCCTGACCGAGCTCATGGGCCTCAATCCCGAGGCGGCCGTCACCGCGCTCCAGTTTGCCAACCAGACCATCAACACCATCAGCCCCGTGGCGGGCATGACGGTCGCCGGTCTTGCCGTGGCTAGGATTTCGTTTGGCCAATGGTGGAAGACCATTTGGAAGTTCTTCATTTTCATGGTCGTCTTTGGCCTGA
>CABSZR010000065.1 GCA_902482185.1 uncultured Collinsella sp.
TCACCGCAACTTATTGAAGGTGGACCGCGAACGATTTCGCTATCGGAATTCGGCGGCGCGGTCGCGGGCGTCGGCTGCGGTTTGGCGCTTGCGGCGGTAATCGATCATGCCTTGGATGATGGGCTTACCAAAGCTCACGACATCATCGTTGTAGATGGCGGTTCGGGCTGCGAGGAGGCAGTCGGTAAAGTCCATATGGGTCTTGCCAAAGAGTTTGACGGCAAGGGCGACAACGGTGGGCTCGTCGACCATGACGTCATCGAGCAGCCTTTTCATGGCCGCAGCAATATCAACGCGGGGAACCTTATAGACGTCGCGCAGCGTGACCACGACGCGCGTGATGATTTCGGGGTAGACACGAGCGGTGCGCGTGGCGATGACCTTGGCGGCGCGCGGTGACAGGACCTCGTCGTCGTCAAGCAGGTAGCGTAGGATGACGGTCTCGTCGATGATGGTGCTACTCATGGATATCTACTTCCTCGGGACCCAAAATCGAATCGTCACTTTCTGTGGCAAGGTATTCAATCCAGGCATTGCGCTCCTCGGAGCGGCGATTGGGATCTCCATATGCTTTGAGCGATCCATAGGCGGCGGTGCCGTCCTTTGAGCGCACGGCGACCGGCTGAAAGGGAAGCTTGCGCATCAAAATGCTCTGCGCGACAAAAAGACGGACGGCCTCGGCAAGCGATGTGCCCATGGCGTCGTAGAGATGCTCGGCATGCTGCTTGTCTTCCTCGCGAATGCGCACCTGCAGGATGGCTCGTTTTTGAGTCGATGACATCACTGGCCCCCTTAATGAGCGTGCAATAGAGTCGGTCAAATGCGGCATATGCCGATACCTGAGCATCTTATAACGATTACTTTATTTCGCTCAAGTAAATAACCATAAACTTGAATACAAGCGTAGTACATCCAAAATGAGAGTGCGTAAAAATCTCTGAGGTGTACGCATGTAATACACTCACCTTTATAGCTTCTAGAGAATAATTCCAACCTGCCAAAACCCCTGCAATACACTCGTATTGCAGGGCCTACGCTCAAGTTTGCCCCCTGCAACTGCGTATATTTAGCCTGTATATCGTTGGAGGAACTCTATCGAAGTGCCTGTTTCGCCGCATGCGCTCGATACGTCGATGCCAGGCCACGGGCGGCTTGGGACAACGTCGACAGGGTCTCTCCGGCATGGGATTCAGGAGGGAGTGAACAACATGGGCAATAAACGAGTCGTGGCTGATTCTTCACGCTGCATTGGATGCCAAACCTGTATGGCGGCGTGCATCGAGGCACACGATATTCCCGGCAACATCGCTGCGCCGCGCCTGCGCGTGACGCGTACGTACGAGATCTCCGCACCGGTGGCTTGCCATCACTGCGAGGATGCCCCGTGCGCCAAGGCCTGCCCCACGGGTGCCTTGTTCTTTGATCCAAAGAACCATCGCATCGGCGTCAACGAGGACAACTGCATCGGCTGCAAGAGCTGCGTCATGGCCTGCCCCTTTGGCGCCGTGAGCGTTGCGACCACGCAGGTCCCCGTCTTGATGGGTGATGTGCGCGTGGGTTCGCAGACCAAGAGCTTCGTGCTCAAGTGCGACCTGTGCGTGGACCGTCCCGGCGGTCCGGCGTGTGCCGAGGCGTGCCCGACCAAGGGCCTCACCCTGGTAGACGAGGAGCGCCTGGCAGAACTGACTGCCGAGCGTGCCCGCGCCACCATCGAAAACGAGGCGTAGGCGGGTGGCCATACAGGCCCAATGATTGTCAAATAAGTACCGAGCATTCGGTAGCAGAAAAAGGAAGGAGGGTGTCATGGAGAAGCATAAAGTGATCTGTCCGTACTGCGGCGCCGGTTGCCAGTTTAACCTCCTGGTCCAAAACGGCCAGGTCGTGGGTACCGAACCGCTCAACGGCATCACCAATCAGGGCGAGCTGTGCCTTAAGGGTATGAGCGGCTACGACTTCATCAACGACACCAAGATCTTGACTCCTCGCGTACTGCACCCGATGATCCGCCGCACTAAGGGCGCGGATCTTGAGCGCGTAAGCTGGGACGAGGCACTGGATTTCACCGCATCTAAGATGCAGGCCATAATTGACGAATATGGTCCTAACGCTGTCATGACCACTGGCTCTTCGCGAGGCGGCGGCAATGAGGCGAACTACGTCATGCAGAAGTTTACGCGTGCGTGCATCGGCACCCACAGCGTGGACAACTGCGCCCGTACTTGACACGGCCCTACTGTCCTCGGTCTGATGGACACGGTTGGTTCAGGTTGCATGTCATGCTCCATCCCCGGTATGGAGGATGCGGGCTGCATTTTCCTCTTCGGCTATAACCCTGCCGATTCGCACCCCATCGTCGCAAGGCGTATCGTGCGAGCCAAAGAAAAGGGTTGCAAGATCATCGTCGCCGATCCGCGCCATATCGAAACCGCGCGTATCGCCGATCTCTACCTTCCGATCAAGAACGGTTGCAACGTTGCGTTCCTCAACGCCTTTGCCAACTGCTTGGTCAACGATGGCCTCTACGACAAGGAATTCGTCGCCGAGCACACGAACGGCTTTGACGAGTGGTGGGAGACCATCAAGAACTACACTCCCGAATCCGTACAGGACATCACGGGTGTCGAGCCCGCGCTGATCCACCAAGCTGCCGAGATGTACGCCACGGCGAAGCCTTCTGCCATCATTGGCTGGGGCATGGGCGTATGCCAGCAGAAGCAGAACCTGAAGACGGTGCACACCATCGCCTCCATCGCCTGCGTTGCCGGCCAGATCGGCAAACCCAATTCCGGCCTCGCGCCCGTGCGTGGCCAGAACAACGTCCAGGGCTCCTGCGATATGGGCATGCTGCCCAACCTGTACCCTGGCTACCAGAAGGTCACCGACCCGGCAGTGCGTGCCAAGTTTGCCAAGGCTTGGGGCGTGCCCGAGGAAAAGCTCCCGCTCGAGGAGGGCTACAAGCTCACCGACCTGGGTCACCTGGTCGACGAGGGCAAGGTGCACTGCTTCTACAACTACGGCGAGGACCCGGTGCAGACCGAGCCCGATTCGGCCGGTATGCGCAAGACGCTCTCCGAGCTGGATCTGTTCATTTGCCAGGACATCTTTATGACGCAGACGACCATGCTCGCCGACGTCATCCTGCCCGCTACCTCTTGGGGCGAGCACGAGGGTGTCTTTACCGCATCCGACCGTAGCTTCCAGCACTTTGACGCGGCCGTTCCGCCCAAGGGCGAGTGCCGTCACGACTGGGAGATCTTCGCGGACCTGTCCACGCGTATGGGCTATCCCATGCACTACGACAACACCGAGCAGATCTGGAACGAGTGCATTAGCCTGTGCCCCAACTTTGTGGGCGCGACCTACGAGAAGATGGCTCCCGAGGGCGGCTACGCCCAGTGGCCGGTCAAGAGCACCGATGTGAACGACCACGGCACGGCCGACATGTTCGCTGGTGGCAAGTTCACCACCAAGGACGGCCGCGCCAACCTGATGGCGCACGACTGGGAGGCGCCCTCCGAGCTTCCCGACGATGAGTACCCGCTCATCCTGTGCACCGTCCGCGAGGTCGGCCACTACAGCTGTCGTTCGATGACCGGCAACTGCAAGACGCTGGCACTGCTTGCCGACGAGCCCGGCTTTGTCCGCATGAATCCCGCGGACGCCCAGGCGCGCGGCATCAAGAACGGCGACATCGTCTCGATTCACAGCCGCCGCGGCCAGGTATACAGCCGCGCCGACGTGAGCGACCGTATCAACAAGGGCACGGTCTATATGACCTACCAGTGGTGGATCGGCAAGTGCAACGAGCTGACCATGCACAAGGTCGACCCGGTCTCGCATACGCCCGAGGACAAGTTCTCCGCCTGCCAGGTCGATGCCATTGCCGACCAGGTCTGGGCAGAGGGCGAGGTCGAGCGTCAGTACACCGAGCTCAAGCAGGCTCTGGTGGACGCCGCCGCTCCTCAGGATGTTGAGCCCGGCGCCGCCAAGTTCGACGACGAGACGCACGTGAATCAAATCGTGTAGTCCCGTTCTCGTTGGCTTTTTGGGCCGGGCGTCCCGTACGTTCGGGAGCCCGGCCCGTTATTTTGAAAGGAAGTGGGGATGAACCGCTTCATCGACATCAACCCGGAGAGGTGCATCGGCTGCGGAACATGCCAGTCCGCCTGTGCCGACGCCCACCGGATGCAGGGTCTTCAGGATACGCCGCGCCTGGCGCTCGTGAAGACCGGCGGTATTTCGGCCGCCCTTGCCTGCCACCATTGCGAGGGTGCCCCCTGCGCCGAGGTTTGCCCGGTGAATGCCATCGAGCACGATGGCGACCGCATCCACGTCAAGGAGCAGGAGTGCATCGGGTGCAGGCTGTGCGCCATCGCGTGCCCCTTCGGAGCCATCCATCCCGATGGCACGTCTATCGCCGGTGTCGCAGGCATGTGCGACCCGACGCCTTCGTATCCTAAGTCCCTGAGCAGCCTGCTTACGTGGGCTCCTGGCCAGTACACCTGCGCTGTCAAGTGCGACCTGTGCGCCTTCGATCCGGACGGCCCGCATTGTGTGGCGGCGTGCCCCACCAAGGCGCTGACCGTCATGGGCGGCGCGGCCGATCGCGAGCTCGACGAGGCCAAGCGCCTGCGCTCGATCGAAAACGGTCCGTCCGTCGACGTTACCGCTGTGGCCCAGGGTCTGTCCGAGAAAGCAGAAGGGAGCGTAAACAATGGATAGCATGACGCTGTTTATCGCATCGCTTGCCGTCTCGTGCATCGGTGCGCTCGCCTCGGTTCTGCTGATCAAGGCCGATAACGCTGCCAAGACCGCCGGCTGCCTTATCGGCGCCGTCGCCGCGGTGCTTTCGTTTGTGGCCGGTATCCAGGCCGTGCTGGGCGATGTCACGTCGGTCGACACCATCGTGTTCTTCTCGTTTGCCCATTTCCAGCTGCTGCTCAATCAGCTGTCCGGCCTGTTCGTGGCGCTCATCTCGGTGCTCGCGTTTGCCGGTTCGATCTACGGTCTCAACTACTTTGATGAGTACCCGGGCAAAAAGGGCCGCGCCGGCTTCTTCTTTAACACCTTCGTGGCGTCCATGATGCTAGTCATCACCGCCGACAACGTGTTTTGGTTCCTGGTCGCCTTTGAGCTCATGTCGCTGACCTCGTACTTCCTGGTCGTGATCGAGGAGAACGAGAACTCCATCCATGGCGGTTGGCTCTACTTTGTGATCGCGCACGTGGGCTTTGTGCTCATCATGGCGAGCTTCCTCACCATGACCAACTTCGCCGGCGGCTCGTTTGCCTTTGCGGATTTCCGCGCCACGCAGTTTAGCCCCGCGGTCGCATCCGTGTGCTTCGTGCTCGCCTTCTTTGGCTTTGGCGCCAAGGCCGGTATCATCCCGCTTCACGGCTGGCTGCCCAAGGCACATCCCGAGGCGCCGTCCAACGTGTCGGCCCTCATGTCCGGCGGCATGATCAAGATCGGTATCTTCGGCATCCTCAAGGTGGGTCTCGACCTGCTCTCCGCCTCGGGTGTTCAGGTCTGGTGGGGCCTTATGGTCATGGTCTTCGGTTCGATCTCGTCGGTCCTCGGCGTGGCCTTCGCCCTGCAGGAGCATGACATCAAGCGCCTGCTGGCCTATCACTCCGTCGAGAACATCGGCATCATTCTGCTCGGCGTCGGCGCTTCCATGGCCGCCATGGCACTCAACTCGGTCGGCATCGCCGTCCTGGCTCTGATGGCCGCCCTCTACCACACGTTTAACCACGCGATGTTTAAGGGCGAGCTGTTCTTGGGCGCCGGTGCGCTGCTGTACTCCACGGGTACGCGCAATATGGAGAAGATGGGCGGCCTGTTCCGTCGTATGCCGGCAACGGCCATCTGCTTCCTCGTTGGCGCGCTTGCCATCTCGGCCATCCCGCCCTTCAACGGCTTTGTGTCCGAGTGGTTTACCTACCAGTCGCTGTTTAACGCCGCCATGCAGGGCGACAAGGCCGTCATGATCGTGGCCGTGTTCGCTGCCGTCGCGCTTGCCATTACCGGCGCGCTGGCTGTCACGTGCTTCGTCAAGGCCTATGGCGTCTCCTTTGCCTCCGCGCCCCGCTCCGAGGCCGCGGCCAATGCCAAGGAGGTTCCCGTCCCCATGGTGTTTGCGCAGGGCTTGCTCGCGGCCATCTGCGTCGTGCTGGGCATTGGCGCTCCCGTGATCGCGCCCGTGCTGGTCGATGTCGCCGCGTCCGTGCTGCATCCGTACGGTGGCGTGTTTGCCGCCGAGGGCATGGAGCTCATGAACCAGTACTCCGGCGCTGCCACCTCCACGCCCGCGATCGCCATTGCGCTCGTGGTGCTCGTCGGCCTTGCCTGCGGATATCGCAAGCTCAAGACCGTCGGCAAAGTGCAGAAGTCCCAGCCGTGGGCATGCGGCTATGCTCCCAACGAGCATATGCCCGTCGTGGCCACGACCTTTGCCTCCGAGGTGTCCTGGTTTATGCAGCCGCTCTACACGCTGCGTGACCGCTGCACGGCCGTCTGCTGGTCCATCGCTCACTTCTTCCAGAAGCTCACCGGTGTGGCCGAGGCTGTGGAGCCCGTACCCGACAAGGTTCTCGTCGATGCCCCGCATAAGGGTGTCGAGAAGCTCGCCGACCTCGCGACTAAGCTCGAGGGCGGCAACTACAGCATCTATATCTGCTACATCGTCGCGGCACTCGTGGTGTTCCTCGTGCTCGCCGTGCAAATGGGTTAAGGAGGGGAGAGCATGAACAACATCGTACTTGCCGTTCTGCAGGGCGTGGTCGTTATGGCCGTCGCGCCGTTCTTCTCCGGTCTCGGCCGCGTGATCCGCGCCAAGATGCACAACCGTCGCGGCCCCAGCATCATGCAGGACTACCGCGACCTGGCCAAGCTCTTTGCGCGCCCCGAGTCCCAGAGCGAGGACGCGAGCTTTGCGCTGCGCATCATGCCGCCGCTGTTCTTCGCCGTCGCCTTTATGCTCGCGATGGGCCTGCCGCTCTTTACGGCGCAAAGCCCCATCCCGGTCTTTGGTGACGCCATCACCATCATGTACAGCCTGGCGCTCGCCCGCTTCTTCTTCGCCCTCTGCGGTGTGGATTCGTCCAACGCCTACGCCGGTATCGGCGGCGTCCGCGAGCTGCTCATGAGCGTGCTCATCGAGCCGTCCATGCTGCTGGCGCTGTTTGCCGCTGCCCTGGTGTGCGGTTCCACCGACATCGCCACCATGGGTCAGCACATCATGACGGGTGCCATCGACGCACCGGTCGCCGTGATCCTTGCCGGCATCGCCTTTGCGATCGCCTGCTACATGGAACTCGGCAAGCTGCCGTTTGACCAGGCCGAGGCCGAGCAGGAGCTTCAGGAGGGTCCGCTCGCCGAGCTTTCCGGCCCGTCGCTCGCCATGGCCAAGCTTGCCATGTCCATGAAACAGGTCCTGGTCGTCGCTTGGTTCTGCGCGAT
>CABSZR010000066.1 GCA_902482185.1 uncultured Collinsella sp.
GTAGAAGAAATATTTGAGCTTCAGCCCTCGCTTGCCATTATAAAGATTGATGAGCAGCAACGAAACGACCGCGGCAACAACATCAGGATTAATTACATTAGCTGTAGCAAACTCAAATCCGCCGCCAACTATATGGCATGACGAAAGGAGCACTGCGCATACTGCAGCAAAGAACATCTTGGCCTTGCTGTCGTGGAATAAATAGAACGCAGCCACAAGCAGAATGCCATACACACCGCCATCTAGTTTAGTGTATTCAGCTGCCAGTGCTGTCAAAACAATCAGAGCAGTTTCTGCGATGTACCTTTTCCATTTTGAAAGACTTTGTATCTTTCCCAGAATAATCAAAAAGACCAAGGAAAGCAGGAGCTCACACATAACATTTTGTTGCCGAAGGTCAAATAGTTGCCCGGTTTGAACGAAATCGTATATGGGCTCCGCAATGATTGCGAAGACAAGCATATTTCGCAGGTACTTCTTTATGTCATGAGTATGAAAAAATCCCTCAACTATCAAAAAGCAAAATAAGGGAAATGCAATTCTGCCAAGAACATGAAGCACATCCGAAGCCTCGCTTAGAATCGCCCACTGTTCGTCTGATATCTGACTGTACGATGCGTGAGTCATGATTCCATTGGTCAGGACGATCCTGCTTACATGATCGAGAACCATCGAAATGGCTGCTATTATCTTTAATGTGCTGCCGCTAATTCCGTATTTATTTGTTTTCATTTCGTATTCCTTTCTTTGGATGGGCCGTCAGGGGTTCAGCCTGCTCCGCAGGCGGCCGCTGCGGCGCTTTCGCGCCTTGCGCGCTGCGCTGGCAAACGCTCGCGCGTTTACTCAGCTCCGCGCCCCGACGGGTTCGAACCCATGAAAGGGCGACAAAAAAGACGGCCAACCGAAGTTGACCGTCTCAACAATCTTTGGGTGGGCCGTCAGGGGTTCGAACCCTGGACCTTGGGATTAAAAGTCCCCTGCTCTGCCAGCTGAGCTAACGGCCCGCGGGTGGCATTGTACCACGGTCTGGGACTATTCCCAACTCCATTGGCCGTTCTGGAAAATCACAACTTCACGTCCATCAGGCGTAATGCCCACAATATCGATGTCGTCCGTGCCGATCATAAAATCGACGTGCGTGCTCGAGACGTTAACGCCATGCTCCAGAAGCTCCTCCTTGGACATGTCATACCCACCCTCGATGCATTCGGGGAAACCGACACCTAGCGCGAGATGGCAGCTAGCGTTCTCGTCATAGAGCGTATCGTAGAACAGAACACCACTTTCGCGGATCGGCGTGTTCTTGGAAATGAGCGCGACCTCTCCCAGGTGAGCAGCGCCCTCGTCAGTATCGATGATACTTGCGAGCGTTGCCTTGCCCACGCGGGCGTCGTAGTCCACCACGCGGCCGCCCTCGAACTTAATCCAAAAATCTTCGACCTTATTGCCGTGATGGATGAGCGGCATGGCCGAGTACACGATACCGTCGGCACGCATGCGATCGGGCGAGGTGAAGACTTCCTCGGTGGGAATGTTGGGGAAGAAGGGGTGACCGTCGGGAGTCTCACCCTTACCGCCGGCCCACTCATGCCCCTTCGTCATACCAATTACCAGGTCGGTTCCATTCGAAGCGGTATAGCGCAGGCAGTCAAAACGATTTTCGTTCAGGAAACGCAGGTTTTTTTCAAACGCCGCATCGTGAAGCTCCCAGTCACTCTCCGGATCTTGGCCGTCAGCACGGGCGGTATGCAGAATCGCATTCCATAGCTTGTAGACTGCAACCTCGTCCGGATCGCCCGAGAATACCTCGCGCGCCCAGGCGACAACCGGTGCACCGGCAATGCACCACGGGTTGATGTTGTAATCCAGTCCACGGCGGAAAACTTTGCACTGCGTATTCCTCGCCTTTGATGCCGCGGCCGGCTTGGCTGGATCGATGCCCTTGAGGGCCGCAGGATCCGCACCCTCGATAAAGACAAAGCAGGCACCATCCTGGGCCAAGGAATCCAGCTGCATGCGCTTCCACTCGGGCGTCTGCTCAAAATAGCTTTTCTCGACATGCTCGTACGTGAGCCTCGTCACGGCATCATCGGCCCAAATGACCGTCACGTGGCCGGCGCCGGCAGCATAGGCCTCCGCGACCACCACGCGCGCAAACGGCGCGCACTCGACCGGAGACTGAACGACGACCTCCTGGCCGGGCTTGACGTTTACGCCCTTGCGGACGACCAGGCGCGCGTAGTTTTTAATCTTGGGCTCCAGGGCCTTCATGCCCTCCAGAGCCTCTTCGACCGTCAGGGCAGCTCGAATCATGTGCCACTCCATCTATCTATAGAACAGTAAAAAGGCGCGCCGCAAAAACGACGCGCCTTATATCTTAGCGATAAGTATGTATGCAAACGCTACTTCTTCTTGGAGTCCTTCTTGTCCTCCTCGGCAGCCGCGCGCTCAATAAGAGCGTTGAGCTTGTTCTCGGACATGCCCTCGGCCTGCGCGCGGTACATGTTGCGCAAGGGACGAATACGAGCGAAGTCATAGATAAAGTCGCCCAAAATGATGACGTAGGACAAAACAATGCCGACCATCTGGACAGGGCTGGACACCATGCCAGCGGGAGCGAAGTACAGCGAGGCCCAAATTGCCACGACGAGCACCATGCCAATGGCGAGCACAATCCACCAGATGCGACGGCGCTTGGTGTAGTCCTCGTCCTGCTTGAGGAGGATATTCGACACCGTATAGATGCGGTCCTCCTTGGCGCGCTGCTTAGCCTTGCGGGCGCGCTTCTCCTCTTTAGAGAGGCCCTCGAGGTTCTCGCCCTTCTCGAGCTCTTTGCGGCGTGCCTTAGACGAAGCCGGCACGACGCGAACGGAGCTCGCTGCTTGGCGGGCGGGCTTAGCAGATGCGGCAGACTTGCGCGCAACCCCGGTAACTTCGTGGGATTGCGTGCGCTTGTTCGTGGCGCTACGGGTACTCACTTATGCGTTCTCCTTCATGCTTGTGAACTGGGAGCCCGTGATGATCTGGAAGGCCTCGCGATAGCGCTCGGACGTGCCATCGATGACCTCGGCGGGCAGGTGCGGGGTCTCCCCCGTCATATCCCAGTTGGCCTTGAGCCAATTGCGGACGAATTGCTTGTCGTAGCTAGGCTGGATCTTGCCCTCCTCGTAGCTGGCAGCAGGCCAGAAACGGCTGGAGTCGGGCGTGAGACACTCGTCGATCAGCGTGACCTTGCCATCAATAACACCAAACTCGAACTTGGTGTCGGCAATGATGATGCCACGGGTCGCGGCGTACTCGGCAGCGGCCTTGTAGATCTTGAGGGACAGGTCGCGAATCTGCGTGGCGATGTCCTCGCCCACGATCTCGCAGCAACGCTCGAACGAGATGTTCTCGTCGTGGTCACCGATCTCGGCCTTCGTGGACGGCGTGAACAGCGGCTCAGGAAGCTTGGAAGCCTCGGTCAGGCCCTCAGGCAGCTGGATGCCGCAGACGGTGCCGTTCTCGTCGTAGGTCTTCTTGCCCGAACCGGTCAGATAGCCGCGGACGATGCACTCGATAGGAATCGTCTGGGCCTTCTTAACCAGCATGGCGCGGCCAGCGAGGTAGTCACGATACTCAGCAAACTCCTCGGGGAACTCCGCCGGGTCGATGGAAACGAGATGGTTGGGGACGATGTCGGCAAACTTATCGAACCAGAATGCCGAGATGCGATTGAGTACCTCTCCCTTAAACGGAATCTCGTCGGGAAGAATGAAGTCGAACGCAGAAATGCGGTCGGTGGCGACCATCAGCAGGTTTTCACCGGCATCGTAAATATCACGAACCTTGCCACGGGAATCCGGACGACGCTCCATCGTTGTCACGTGAGTCACTCCTTACCTAAATACGACAGAAATGCGGGTTCTTTCCCGCATGTTTTCGCAAACTCGGAGCGGCAGGGACGCGGCCCCTCCTTCACCGAATAGCGAAAAGCTAGTGCTCCATTGTAGTAGATGCCGCGTCTGCCGTGTGCTCGCGGGGCAGATGAATTGTAAAAGTCGTACCCTTTCCAAGCTCCGACTCCACGGATATGTAGCCGTGATGACGTTCGACAATCTGCTTGGTCACGGCGAGGCCAACGCCCAGGCCGCCAGCTTCGCGGGCGCGGCTGGCATCGGCGCGCCAAAACCGCCCGAAGATGCGCGACAAATCGTCCTTGGCAATACCGATGCCGGTATCAGAAACGGCAATGCTGACGTGCTTGCGGTCACTGAGCACCGACACCACGACCCAACCGCCCTCGGGGGTGTAGCGCATGGCGTTGCTCATGAGGTTGATAACGCATTGCGTGATCATGTCGGGATCGGCCTCGACGACATCGTCGTGACCCTGGGTCTCGTCCGCAAAACGCAGGCGCAGATCGCGGTCGACAAACAGGCGCTCCTGGGCATTAACGATGGAACGCACGAAAGGAACCATGTCCACCGGCTCAAGGTTGAGCGGAGCCGTGCTGTTTTCCATGCGCGACAGGTCGAGCATCTGCTGCACCAGACGAGCCAGGCGACGCGTCTCGGAAGCAACGGTTTCCAAATGCTCATCGTCGGTGGGATACACGCCATCCTGCATGGCCTCGACCGTTGCGAGCATGGCCATAAGCGGCGTGCGAAGCTCGTGTGCAACGTCTGAGGTCAGGCGCTTCTCGTGTTTCATATCCTTCTCGAGCGAAGTGGCCATCTCATCGAAGGTCTCACCCAGCTGATCGATCTCGTCATCACCGCGCAGTCCCGTGCGAGCCGACAGGTCGCCGTCACGGATTTGCTTTGCGGTACTGGTGATGCGATGAATCGGCTTGGTGAGCATGCGCGACACGAGCGATCCGATAACGACCGAAATGCAGATTGCAACAACCGCGGCGAGGGCCATGGCGTTAAAGGTCTTCTCCCTAAACGCAGAGTCCGCCTTGGTGAGCAGAGCGTCGGAGCCGATGGCCCACAGCTTTACCTGTCCGACATGCTCGCCGGAAGACGTTACAATCTCGACGTTAGCAACGCTATCGGAGTCGGTTGGAGCAGACGAGACCGGGCTATGCGATGCCCTCTTGCCGCTCGTGTCGTCGGTCGTAGCCTGGTTTTCGCGTACATCGGCGGTGGCGCTTGCCGAGGGCCAGGAATCGTCATAAACGATCACGCCCTTTTTATTGACGACCTGCATACCCAGATCGTCGGAAACCAAACTCGACGTTGCGACCGTGCGCAGTTCTCCCGCGGTCCAAGAGCCGTTTTCCTCATATGAGGTTGCCAACTTCTCGGCAGCGGAATTTGCGATTTCGACGATATTGGAGCGTGTGTAATCCGAAAAGACCGTGCCCCACACAACAGAGACAACGCCCACCAGCACCAATACCGTCATGAGCGATGTCAGAGCAAAAGCAAGTGCCATGCGCGAGGGATAGCTCATCGTTGGCCGTGAATCGGAACGAGGCGTGTTCCAACTAGCCTTGGAACCCGCCTCGCTCTCCTGCTTGTGCTTTTGTCCGATTTCAAAGCGCGCAGGTGTCATATGTGATTTCCCTATTTCTCGTCCGACTTATCGGTCTTGGCCGGAGCCTCGAAGCGATAGCCGACACCATGGACGGTGTAGAGCCACTTGGGCTTCTTGGGATCATCGCCCAGCTTGGCGCGAAGATTCTTCACGTGGCTATCGATGGTGCGCTCATAGCCCTCAAAGTCATACCCGAGCACTTTCTCGACCAGCTCCATGCGGTTATACACACGGCCGGGATGGCGGGCAAGCGTGGTGAGCAGCTTGAACTCGGAAGCCGTCAGATCGACTTCCTTGCCCTCGACCAAGATCTTGTGGCCCGAGATATCGATGACCAGATCGCCGAAGTCGAGCACCTCGACGGCGGGCTCGTCGGCCTGATGGGCACGGCGAAACAGAGCACGAACGCGGGCGACGAGCTCGCGCGGCGAGAACGGCTTGATCAGGTAGTCGTCGGCACCGAGCTCGAGACCGATAATACGGTCCTCGATCTCGCCCTTGGCCGTCAGCATAATGATGGGGACATCCGAGGTGTCGCGAATGGTGCGGCAAACGCGCTCGCCGGGAATCTTGGGGAGCATAAGGTCGAGCACGACCAGGTCGAACTGATGCTTCTCGAACTCCTCGATCGCGGACTGACCGTCGCCGACGCCCACAACCCAGTAGCCTTCGCGCTCGAGATAGGCAGCGACGGCGTCACGGATTGCCTTCTCATCCTCGACCAGCAGAATCTTTTTTGCATCTGAAGCCATAACACGGCCCCCCTGTCTCAATTAGCTAAGAACAAGCTCATTTTAACGCACCTGAGCCCACCGGGCATCGCATGGGTGCGATAGCTCGGCGGGCGGTACTCATAGTCACAACGCGCTTATTCCCCTGTCGACGCCTTTTTAACCCCTCGGAGACTAAAGAGAGAACAAGCGAGCGGTAACCGTCTCGGGAATTCCCTGGCTGTTACGCACCGTTGCGTACGTTAAGAACGAGCTCGATTTACCCGCCGTAGCAGGATAATCGCCATACTCCAAGGCTCGGTCGGGCGACAGAAGCGAGCCGTAGGTCTTGGCCGAAGTGTCAATCAAAAAATGCGACGCCTGAACTTTAACCAGGTATTTATTTTTCCTTCCCGCAGCGCACGCGAGCGGCTCACGCGAAAGGAAGAGGTACGGCCCGCCCTCGTTACCGATATAGGTGCCCATATTGCCCAGGCTGCCCACACCGCTATACGTCGCCTCAATGGAGAACACGAAGGTGTCTCCCATATACACGGCCTCGAAAGGCGAAACCGACGAAGGAAGCACCAGCTGAGCTCGCTTCGTGTTGTTGCCGTCAGTCAGGTCGATCGCCGTCATACCGTAATAGACGCCCTCATCATTGTGCACGCGGGGCGAGATGGTCAGGATGCCGTCGCTCACACGCGGGGCGGATGCGAAGCGGCCCGTTGACTTCCAAATAGTCTCAGGCTTGGACTCGCTGGGCGCCTGACGGTAACAGTACGAATCGTTACTCGTCTTGGTGCCGCCGGACGAAGGCATCTTATACCAGATGACCGACGACCCATACGCTGTGAAGAGCGGCGGATCGTAGTTTTCGCCGCCGCGGTCGAGCTCGACAGCGTTGCCGGTAAGGGAGGAGCCTGCAAGGTTTTGCGCATAGAGTTTCCAAGACGCATTGGCAAAGTTCATCTCGACCCATGCGAACACGCCATCACCCGCGCGAACGTCGTAAAACGCATAACCGGTTCCCTCAATGGGATCCTCGATAAGTGTGGTAAGCGAGCCATCGCCCAGGTTGAGCACACCAAGCGTATTGGCATGCAGGGCAGAAGCAGGCGCCATCATCGCGGCAGCGTAG
>CABSZR010000067.1 GCA_902482185.1 uncultured Collinsella sp.
AGCTTGCTTGGCGAAACAAAGCGGTCTTCATACTGAATTGATTCACTAATGTCGGGTGCCTTGTCATAGTTAATAAACACGGGGAATGTATTGGTCTTCTCGTCGTAGAAGTAACCGCCAAGATTTTGGCCGTTGATGTTCTTTTCCCAGTTCATCAAGCGGCAAACCTCTTCGTACGTGTACTTGGCATTGAGAACGAAATTTGTGTTTTCGTACGTCTCGGCATAGTCGAGTCGGTTGCGCGCAATGCCAAAATCCAGCACCTCGAGAATCTGACGCTTGAACTCTGCGTTGCGCAGGGCGCTCGCAAACACTTCGGTCAGACGAGGTCCGGTTCCATCGTCAATAAGCAGGGAAACGAAATCCTTAGGAGTGGCAAAGTCGCCCTTAAGGACAGCGATTGCCGACCTAACGGCGCCGTCCTTAAGCTGTGCGCGGTAGTTCCTAAGCGCGGCCTCGCGCATATGTCGATAGCCCTCGTGTCCGGCTTCGACGAGCGTTTGAAGCAAATAGAGGTCTTCGAATCGCTTGCCCGCGGCGAGCTTTTGCGAAATAAATTTGAGAATCTTGGTTTGATCAGAGGAAAAATGGACTGTGTAGCCCGGCTCGTATTTGGAAAGAAATGCGTGGTAGGATCCCAGGCCGCTGTTCTTGAAGATAAGCAGCGGATCGATGGAGCCATTACGATCGAATTCGAGCAGCGAGGGAATCTTGCCGAGTTTCTGACGCAAGTCGAGATATTCGTTCTTCAAAAATCTGACGGAGGTAAAGTCGCCGCCGTCGATGGCCTTATAGATGCGAGCTTCGGAAATACGATCGAAGCTTACCGTTGAGCATCCGGGGATCGCCGAATCGCTCTCTTGGACGAGACGACGCAGGCGGTCTTTGTTGTACGTCTTGTCACCCGAAAGCGCGATGGGCACCAAGAAGTTGCTCTGGTAGTTGCCAATAAAGTCGAGCACCAGTGCGTATTCCTTGCCATCATTCAGGCGCAAACCTCGTCCGAGCTGCTGAATAAAGATGATTGCGGAGTCGGTGCGTCGAAGCATGATGATCTGATTGAGCGAGGGGATGTCGACGCCTTCGTTCATGATATCGACCGAGAAAATGTACTCAAGCTCGCCGGCTTCAAGTCGGCTGATCGCGGCATCGCGGACTTCATCAGAATCTTGACCGCTAATCGCAGCTGTTCGATATCCGAGAGCGTTGAATTTGCGCGACAGTTCTTCGGCCTCGGCGTTTCGATTGCAGAAAATTAAGCCCCTGCGGTTGCTTTTGGTGACGCTATATTCTTCGATCTTCTCGGTGATGTGACGCACACGCTCGTCAGACGTCAAGCGTCCGAACAAGGCAGTATCTTCGACCGTCTCGTCGTCAATCTCCAGATCGTGAATGCCAAAATAATGGAAGGGGGCTAGCATCTTCTCGGCCAAAGCGTCCTGCAGCGTGATCTGGAACGCGATGACGTGATTGAAAAGGGCAAAGACGTCATAGCCGTCGGTGCGATTAGGCGTAGCGGTCATGCCCAGATAAAACCGAGGTGTAAAGTGCGACATGATGGATTGGTAGCTCTGAGATCCCGTGCGGTGGGCCTCGTCGATGACGATGTAGTCGAACTCATCGCGACGGAAATCGCTCAGATGTTTGGCGACCGAAGAACACATGGCAAACACGCAGGTGGCATTGCTTATATTCTTGCTAGTTTGATAGGTGTCGAACGTATAGGTACTACCTAAGAGCCGTTCGTAGCTTGCACGGGAGGCGTCTATAATGCGCCGGCGATGCGCAAGAAAGAGGATACGCCGGGGTTTAGTTGCGAGCACGTCGAACGCCGAAAGGAAGGTCTTGCCAGTGCCGGTTGCCGAGACCAGCAATGCACGGGTCTCGCCCTTGCGGTGGATTACGCCGAGCGCCTCAAGGGCGCGCTGTTGCATTTTATTGGGCTTGATTTCTTCGAGGTCGTTCGTGGTTGGGCTAACAGCTGCCTGGAACGTCGGTTTCGATTTGGGCTTTGACGGACATACCGATCGATATGCGGCATAGTTCTCAATCCAGTCTTGGGAAAGCAAAACGGTTGAGGTGTCGTTCCACAGCGAATCAAACTCGCCCCTCAGTTCGCCGAGTAGGCGGCTGTTCTCGACAGTCTGGTACAGCACGTTCCATTCTTTATTACAGGTGAGGGCGGTCTGCGTCATGTTCGAGCTGCCGACGATGACCGTACTGGTTTCGCCCTTATCAAAAATGTATCCCTTGGCATGCAGATTACCCTGGAATACGCGAACTTCCATGTTGTCGTATTCCAGGAGCTTGCGAAAGGCATCGGGTGAGTTGAAGTTGAGATAGGTGGACGTGAGCAGCCTGCCCTTAATGCCACGCTGCTTGAGCTCCTGGAACGCCTCGACCAGGATTTGAAGGCCGCCGTCTGCAACAAAAGCTACGCAAAAGTCAAAAGAGCTGCAGGTTGAGAGCTGCTCCTTCATAACGGATAGTAGTGTTCCGCCTGTCGCCTTCGAGTTGGCGATGAGCTTGGGCGAATCGTTCTCGCGTGCAAGCGAGTCGAATTCAATATCAATCTGCTGCTGCGTAGTCATCCTGGCCAAACCTTTCGAAAGACTATGTTGGCGCCAGGATAACAGATCGATCGTTCGTGTTTTGGGCGTATGACGGTATTGATTTCCGGCTTTGGTCTGAGGGGCGCGGTTTCCCCATGGATGTCCGCACGACATGTGACACTTACCCTGCCGCCCTGCTCTGCCGCGGCGGCATGTACCCAAACAACGATCCTCTAAGGAGTTCGATACCAATGAGCGATAACACCAAGCATCTCGCAAAGAAGTGCGTCAAGGACGCGGGGCCGTGCCTCGCGTTGTGCCTTGCCGGCGCAGCGGTCGCGCTGCTGGCTGTTCTGGGGCCATTCGACGTGCTCCGAAGTGCCAGCTCTCTGCACGTTTGCATGGCCCTTGCCGGCGCCATGATGACCGGCGGCGTGCTCAATCTGGTTTTTTGGGTGCTTGACCCGTTTGGATGGAAGAACGAAGGGTAAGCCCTAAGGGGTGGAAGGGCTGGAACGGTTGACTTAGTGATCGTGCAGAATGTGGGCTAGCGACTTACAGGGAAGTGGTGATCCGATGACGGTCTATGTGACGGGCGATATTCACGGCGGCGTCGACATGCAAAAGCTTCGCGACTGGGATCTTGGGGATGGTCTGACAAGTGACGACTATCTCATCATCGCGGGCGACTTTGGCTTTCCGTGGGATTTCTCTGCCGAGGAATGTGCCGATATTGCCTGGCTGGAATCGCGTCCCTATACCGTGCTGTTCGTCGACGGCAATCACGAGCGTTTCGATCACTGGGCGGAACGCCCCATGGAGTTGTGGCACGGTGGGCTGACGCAGCGCCTGTCGGATACCTCGCCCATACGGCGCCTGACGCGCGGCGAGGTTTTTGAGCTCGACGGCTCAACGGTCTTTACCATGGGCGGCGCCACGAGCGTGGACAAGGAATACCGCATTCCGTATTCCAGCTGGTGGCCGCAGGAGCTGCCGGACGAGCGCAACTTTGAGGAGGCGCGGGCAAAGCTCGACAGCGTGGGCTGGACGGTCGACTACGTGATCACTCACACCTGCTCTACGCGCATGCTTTCGTCCACGCTTTATCCAGCGTCCGGCTGGAATTGCCCCTCCGTTGATCGGCTTACGGCATTTTTCGATGAGCTGGAAGACCGCTTGGACTACAAGCGCTGGTACTACGGGCATTTTCATCGGGATACCAACCCGGCCGAGCGTCACACCGTGCTCTACGACTGCATCGTTCGCTTGGGCGACGAACTCCAGCCCTGGGATGTTGCGTAGAGGCGGGGTGGCTGGCTACTCGACCGTTACAGTGATGTTCTCCCGATGCGCGCGGATGACGTCCCAGCTAAAGTGCTCGACCAGCTGCTCGGCGGTACGCGGCGTGGTGTCCGGCGCGATGCCTGTTTGCCCGGCGAGCCATCCCAACAGTGCCTCGGGTGTGCCAAAGCGGGTGCGGAGCTCGCCCAGGTCCAGATCGCGATCGCGCTTGGAAAGGCGGCGGCCGTCCGGTGACATGAGCAGCGGAATGTGCGCGTAGTGCGGCGTGGGCAGTCCCAGCAGATGTTGCAGATAGATCTGGCGGGGCGTGGAGCCCAGCAGGTCGCATCCGCGTACGATCTCGGTGACGCCCATGGCAGCGTCGTCGACCACCACGGCCAGCTGGTAGGCAAACACGCCGTCGCTGCGGCGCACCAAAAAGTCGCCGCATTCGGTGGCGAGTGCCTCGCATTGGGCCCCGTACGTGCGGTCCACGAATTCGATCACGTCGCTGGCGAGGTCGTCGACGGTGGGCACGCGCAGGCGCGTGGCCGGAGCACGCAGGGCACTGCGGCGGGTGATTTCATCAGCAGAAAGACCTCTGCAGGCGCCGCGGTAGATGGGCGTGCCGTCGCTGGCGTGCGGCGCGCTCGCGGCGTGGAGTTCGGCACGCGTGCAAAAACAGGGATAGGTGAGGCCGGCGTCTTGCAGCTGGCGCAGGGCGTCCTCGTACAGATCCAGGCGATCGTGCTGGTAGTAGGGGCCTTCGTCCCACTCGAGCCCCAGCCAGGTCAGATCGTCAATCAGTTGAGCGGCAAGTTCCGGGCGCTTACAGCGATCGTCCAGGTCCTCGATGCGCAACACAATGCTGCCGCCTTGGCTGCGGGCCGAAAGCCACGAGCAGAGGCAGCTGAACACGTTGCCCAAGTGCATGCGGCCCGAGGGCGACGGGGCAAAGCGGCCCACGACGGGGGTGGGCACTGCCGTTGCTGGTGCGTCCGCGGCGGGCGTTGCTATGTTGCGTGTTTTGATATCCATGCGGATGAGTATAGCGCGGGGCTTGGCAGGGAAGGCGTTGCCGCGCTCACAAGTTGGCGGCGGTGTGCATTGCGCACGGTGGGTTTGCGGCTCAAGGTCTCGATCGCTGCGTACCGACTTAGCCTCACAAACGACAGAAACCCCGGCAGCTCTTCGCAACTGCCGGGGTTTCCGCGGAAAAGGGGGACATGATCCTCGAGCGAACGGCAAAGGGGCAAACCGTTTTCGCTCAACTGCTTTATGCCCCTCGGCTGGCGGCTCAGTCAGCGCATGCCGCGCCCACACAAAGCCGCTACACCTGTGACGGAGCTGTGAAGTGGTATCTATTGCTGGCGCAGGCCATGCCAAGGGTGTCCCTAATGACTGGTCATTTAAGAACGTCCCCAATGACTGGCTGTTGGGGTGCGGGTGTGACTTTCATCCCGTTTGGCGCTCCGGTCGCCTAGATGTTCGTCATGCGTACCCGCAAACGTGGGACAATGGCGCTGTTGGTTTTACAGACAAAGGATGTGCCTATGAACACCCTCGCCGCCAAAGTCAGCCGGCAGCGCCACCTGTTTGCGCGATTCGCTTCCGTCTGCGTGCTCGTCGCGCTTGCGTTGTTGCTGCTGCCTGTCGCCGCGCACGCCGACGGCTACTCCATGACCCAGACCTATATCAGTGCCACGGTTGAGGCCGATGGATCGCTGACCGTTGTCGAGGGACGCCAGTTTGATTTCGACGACGACATCAACGGCGTGTTTTGGGAGATCAATACGGGCGCCAACCAGCAGGGCGGCACGGCGGGCGTCGATGTGCTGAGTGTCGAGGAAGAGGACACCGCGTTTAACAAAGTCGATAGCGCGAACAAGGGCGACTCTGGCGTCTATACGGTCGAGCAGACCGGTGACGGCGTAAAGATTAAGGTATTCAGCCCTCACGAGAGCGGCGACAGCGCGACCTATTACGTGAGCTATACCATGACCGGTGCGGTCATGAACTGGGCCGATACCGCCGAGCTCTACTGGAAGTTCGTGGGCGACGGCTGGTCTGCGGATTCCGATGACGTCGAGATGGAAGTGTACTTCGCAAATGCCGCTGCCGGGACGGCGGCCGTCAAGGGCGATAACTTCCGCGCATGGGGGCACGGTTCGCTGACGGGCGACGTGTCACTCGATGAGGACGAGCCCATGGTCACCTATACCATTCCCTGCGTGCATCAGGGCGAATTCGCCGAGGCGCGCATCGCCTTCCCCAGCGACTGGGTGCCGCAGCTTGCCGCCTCGGGCGAAGAGCGCATGTCAACGATCCTGAGCGAAGAGAAGGAATGGGCCGACGAGGCTAACGCCCGCCGCGCTCACGCTCGCATGATTGCCAATGCACTTGCCGTGCTAAGTGTTGTCGCGGCGGTGGCCTTTACCGGCACAATCGTTGTCCTCAAGCTTCGCCGCCGCAAGCCCAAGCCGCTTTTCCAGGACGAATATTTCCGCGATGTGCCTTCGGCCGACCATCCCGCCGTGCTTTCGGCCCTCATGAGCTGGAACGAGGTGCCCGACCAGGCATATATCGCCACGCTCATGAAGCTCACTGACGACCGTGTGATCAAGCTGGAGCAGGCGACCGTGACCAAGGCCAAGAAGGGTCTGTTGGGGCGTGAAAAAGAAGAGCAGACGTATCGCGTGACGGTGAGTGATGCGGGCTGGAAGTCGGCCAAGGGCATTGACCACATGGTGCTCAAGGTCTTCTTTGCCGGTGCTAAGCCTGACGAGAACGGTGACCGTTCGCGCACGTTCGACGAGCTGCAGCACTACGTCAAGCAGCACGCTACACCCGTGGGCGACAAGCTCGAGGACTATCAGAACACCGTTAAGGGCAAGCTGGCCGATAGCGAGTACGTTGCCTCGGACGGCATTGTTGCAATGGTGTTTTGCCTGGTTCTTGGTATCCTGATTGCCTTTGTTCCCGTGGGATCCATCTTCTTTACCGATGGCGCACAGGCGAACATTACCGCCGCGGTTATCTCGGTGCCGATTGTGCTGGTGGGTATTGGCGTGGGCCTTACGTTCCGCCGCTTTACGCCGGAGGGCGCCGAGGTGGCGGCTCGCTGCAAGGCACTTAAGCATTGGCTCGAGGACTTCACTCGTCTAAAGGAAGCCGTCCCGGGCGATCTGGTGCTGTGGAACAAGCTGCTGGTGATGGGCGTGGCGCTGGGTGTTTCCAAGGAAGTGCTGCGTCAGCTTGCCGAGGCCGTGCCGCCCGAGGTGCGCGAGGCCGACGGCTTCTATGACAATTATCCCTGCTACTGGTGGTACTACCATCATTACGGTATCGAGTCTCCGCTCGATTCGTTCGATGACGTGTATCACGAGAGCATCCGTGAGCTGGCTTCGAGTTCCGATAGCTCGAGCGGCGGCAGCGGCGGCGGCTTCTCTGGCGGCGGTGGTGGC
>CABSZR010000068.1 GCA_902482185.1 uncultured Collinsella sp.
CTCGAAGAGGCCGGCGTGCTCCAGGCCGACGTCATTATTGCCGTAACGGGCGATGACGAGGTCAACCTCGTGGTCGCTATGCTCGCCAAGATGGAGTACGGCGTGAATCGCGTCGTCGCCCGTGTGAACAACCCGGCAAATGCCTGGATGTTCGACGAGTCTATGGGCGTCGACATCGCCGTTGACCAGGCGGACATCATCACGAAGTCCGTCGAAGAGGGTCTCGACATGGAGGACGTCTTCACTATCATACGCCTCGGAAAGGATGGTCACGAGATCGTCCAGGGCGAGGTTCGCCCGCACTCCGCGATGGTGGGCAAGTCGATTGCCGATCTCCAGATTCCCGACGGCCTGGTCTTTGTTGCCCTCGAGCATGAGGGCAACATCCTCATCCCCAACGGTGACACCGCGTTTAGCTCCGGTGACCGTGTGGTCGCCTTCGCGAGCGAGCAGGGCAGGGACTTCCTGAGTCACTCGCTGCAGTAGGGAAGATCTTCGATAGGCCTCGCACCATTGCGTGGTGCATGACCGCCGAAACCAGCCACAGGCTGGCCTCGGCGGTTTTTTTAGAGAGGCGGATGCCGCTGGCCATGACATCGATGCCGGGTGCGCTTGGAATCACGATGGAAAGACGCTACCGTAAGCGGGTCGGAATGCGAAGAAGACCAGCGATGACGAAGCCCAGCGGCGCCAAGCGCCACTACGATATGCCCCTGCCGGCCAAGCAGCAGCGCGGACGGCAGACATTTGGCGGACCCGCGCGCGCAGCGGGCATCGGCCCCAACAAGGCATGCGGCCACAAGGGCGGCATCCGCCGTCAGGGCTCCAAGCGCGGGTAACCTAGACCAACATCAACGATGCCCGGGCCTACCTCGAGCACGACGTCGTTGCCGTCGAGCTCGGCCAGATTGACGATTCTGCCAATGACCTCGTCGTTCACCAGGAAGTTCTGGCCCAGGCGATGCTTGGTCGCAAGGCCAAACTCCTCCAGCAGCTCCCTTGTTGCCGTGGGGTTTGCCAAAGGCGAAGTTGTCATAGTTGCCTCCTTAGCATGATGGCGGCGTCTTGAAACGAAAGGGCATGGACCGTTGCGGCCATGCCCTTACATCTAAACAGCAAATTGCCGATATGGCGCGCCGCGTCTTAGCCCAGACGCGGGAACAGCGGCTCGCCCTTCTCGACAGGCTGACCGCCGGCAAGCAGGCCCCAAGCGCAAATGCCCTTGAGGTCGTCGGTCGCGGCCTCGTCCTCGCAGGACAGGCGGCGCAGGGCCTCGGCAGAGGTCTGAGGCATGAGCGGCATCAGCAGGTGGGCGGCAATGCGGATGGCCTCGAGCAGGTTGTAGATCACAAACGCCAGCTCGTCAGCCTTGGCCTCGTCCTTGGCAAGTGCCCAAGGCTCAGAGTCCTCGATGTAGTGGTTGGCGGCATGGATGAGCTCCATGACCTCGTCCTTGGCTCCGCCGTAATCGAGCACGTCCATCTTGGCCATGTAGCGCTCGACCAGACCATCGGCGATCTTTGCCAGCGGGTTGTCGAACGCATCGAACGATGCGGGCTTGGCGGGCGCGCAACCGTCAAAGTACTTGCCGCTCATGTTGAGCGAACGCGAGATAAGGTTGCCCCAGCTGTTGGCCAGGTCGGCGTTGTAGACCTGCTCCATGCGATCGAAGCTGATGGCACCGTCGGTGCCGGGGACGACGTCGGTCATGAAGTAATAGCGATAGCCCTCGACGCCCAGCATGTCGATAACGTCCTGCGGAGCGATGGCGTTGCCGCGGCTCTTGGACATCTTCTCGGCCTTGCCGGTCTCGGCATTGCGCACGGTCAGGAAGCCGTGGGCAAAGACGTGCTCGGGCAGGGCCTCGCCGATGGCCATGAGCATGGCGGGCCAAATGACGCAGTGGAAGCGGATGATGTCCTTGCCCACGATGTGGAACTGCGCGGGCCAGCGATAGGCCAGCTCGGCACGCGCCTCGTCGGTGTCGACACCGTAGCCGACGGCCGTCATATAGTTGAGCAGCGCATCGAACCACACGTAGGTCACGTGACCCTCGTCAAACGGGACCTGAATGCCCCAGTCAAAGCTCGTACGGCTCACGGAAAGGTCATTAAGGCCGCCCTCGACAAAGCTACGTACCTCGTTCATGCGGAACGCAGGCTCGACAAAGTCGGGGTGCTCGTCATAGAGCTTGAGCAGCTTGTCCTGGAAGGCGGAAAGCTTAAAGAAGTAGGACTCCTCCTGCACGCGCTCAAGCGGACGGTGGCAGTCGGGGCACAGGTGCTGGCCGACGCTGCCGTACTCCTCGTCGCCCTTCTGGACCTGCGTATCAGTGAAGTAGGTCTCGTCAGGCACGCAATACCAGCCGTCGTAGCTGCCCTTATACAGGTAACCGGACTCCTTCATGCGCTCCCACAGGTACTGCACGGCATGATGCTGGCGCGGCTCGGTGGTGCGGATGAAGTCGTCGTTGGAAATCTCGAGCTTGCTCCAAAGCTCCTTGAAGTGCGGAGCCTGGCTGTCGGTCCACTCCTGCGGCGTCATGTTGTGCTTGGCTGCGGCCTCGGCGACCTTCTCGCCGTGCTCGTCCATGCCGGTCAGGAACTTGACGTTATAGCCGGCGGAGCGGCGATAGCGAGCCTGAACGTCGGCGATGATGGTGGAATAAGCCGTGCCCAGGTGCGGATCGGCGTTGACGTAGTAGATGGGCGTCGTGATAAAGAACGAAGGCTTGCTTTGATCCATGGGGTTTGTCCTCCAGAAAAACGTTGCATACAGGGGATGATTCTAGCGCAAGGGCTGGATATCCTCCATCTATTGCATATCGAGCACCATGGCATAGACATCGCGCTTGCGGCGCGAATACTTCTGAGACAGGCGCTTGGCCACCGCAGACGCGGGCTCCCCCTCCTCGAGCGCGGCGCGGATATCCTCGCGCAGGGCCTCGTCGGGATCCGCTGCCGCGGCGCCAACCGGCACGATACCGGCCTCCTCATCCTCGCTCGGCGGCGCGATGACCAGCGCAATCTCGCCCTTTACCTCGCCGCGAGCACGCAGCTCCTCAGCAAGCTGGGCAGCGGGCCCGCGCAAGACCTCCTCGTGCAGCTTGGTGAGTTCGCGGCAGACGGCAACCTCACGCTGGGGAAAGACCTCCGCCACGGCCTCGAGCGTCGCCACGATGCGATGTGGAGACTCGTAGAAGATGAGCGCGCCGGGGACGACGGCAAGGCGCTGCAGTCGGCGCACGCGGTCGCCGTGCTTGCGACCCAAAAAGCCTTCGAAGAAGAAATGCTCGCAGGGAATACCGGACGACACGAGCGCCGTGACGCAAGCAGAGGGCCCGGGGATAACTTCGACGGTCACATCGGCCTCACGCGCTGCCTCGACCAGCGCCTGGCCGGGATCGGACACGCTCGGCATGCCGGCGTCCGAGGCAAAGGCGAGGGTCTCCCCCGCCAGCAGACGGTCGACCAGGCCGGCGGCGCGGCTGGCGATCACATTCTCGTCGCAACGGACAAGCGGCTTGGAAATGCCCAGGTGCATCAGCAGCTTTGACGTCACACGCGTGTCTTCGCAGCAGATGGCATCGGCGGCGGCAAACGCCTCGCCAACGCGCGGGGACAGGTCGCCCAGGTTGCCGATGGGCGTGCCGACCACATAGAGTTTGCCCGTATGGGCGCTGTTTTGCGTCATATCAACCTATTCAATCATGCCACGCTCGAGCGTACCGAGCGCCGCGCGGGCGTCCCATGCTGCAATGCGCTTCTCGGTCTTCCACGTTTGGAAGAACCAACCGGCAGCCGGCGCAAACGAAGCCAGCTGGTTGGCGATAAACACGCGCTCGTAGGCATTGCGGCCCTCGGGCGTAACCGACGAGTTGGCAAAGATCGCCGCGCCCGACCATTCGCCCACCAGCACGGGGAACCCAGTCGAAATCGCTTCTTTAAGCTCGCGCTTGTTACGCGAAATCGCCGTCGTCAGCCCGCGGGGGCTCGTGATATCGAGCGCATACTCGTCGCGGTAATGGTACAGGTGAAGGTCCATGTAGACGTTCTTGTACTTAGCGCCGCGCATAAAATGCTTCCACTCGCCGGGATGTCCCGAAGACGAAAAGACGACGATCTTATCCTCGGGCATATACGAACGGACGAGCTCATAGGCATCGCGATAGAAGTTGCGCAGGTAGTGCGCAGGAATGCCATCCGTCATGGTGAAGAGGCTCTTGCGGACACTCATCTGCGGCGTATCCAGCAGCTCAATGCCCAGCAGGCTCTCGGCCTCGCCGTAGCGATCGGCCAGGCGCTCGAGCACGTCGAGTGCCACATGACGGCCGTTGGTGGACGAATGCCACTCGGCAACAGCCTCCGGCGTGGCGGGCGAATCGTTGGAATCGCCCTGGCCACCGGGCACAGTTGCTAGATCAAGCAGCACGCGGATGTCGTACTTGGCAGCCCACTCAATTGCACGGTCGATGTAGTCGACAACCGAGATGTAGGACGCATCGGACTCCTGCGAGCCAAAGGCATACCAGGGTACCGGCAGACGCACGGCATTGAGGCCAATCTGCGCCATGCGGCGGAAATCGTCCTCGCTCACAAACGTCTCGTAATGACGGCGCATGCGCTCGTTATAGGCGGCGGTGCCCATGGCCTCCTGCAGCTCGGCCGCGTTGGATGCACCGGTCGCCGCGTATAGCGACGGGGTCACCCAAGGCTCGGGAATAAACCAGCCAGAGAGATTAACGCCGAGTATCCTCTCCATCACTGCCCCCTTCGGATCGTGCAGGCTGAGCCTGCATCGTATTGCACAGGAAAAGTATCGTTTTGAGTATACCCGCGCGTGCGGACAGACGACCGAACGGTCTGTAAAGTGGCGCAAAAGCGGGAGGAATATCTGGGCGGGCCCGAGATGGCGCGCCGAGATGTACATATGCGCCGGAAGTAGGCGGCCGGAAAGCGCATCCCGTTTTTCGCAAAAGACTGGGATGCATTTTCCGTTCGAGGCCTCAACCGGAAAATGCATCCCGTTCTGAGCGCGGGATCTGGGACGCAGTTTCCGCCAAAGACCGCAAAAGGAAAGCACATCCCATTCTGACGCCGGATTCCGGGTCGCGCTTTCCCAAGCGGCCTCAAAGCGGAAAACGCATCCCACTCTGAAGCCAAATTCCGGGACGCAATTTCCGCAGAGCCCTCGATAAAAGAAAAGGACCCCTTTGCAGAGGTCCTAGTCAATTCAAGGTGGCGGGGAAGGGAATCGAACCCCTGACACGAGGATTTTCAGTCCTCTGCTCTACCAACTGAGCTACCCAGCCATTTGAGGTGTGCCTTGTTTCAAGGCTTGATTAGTATAACCAAGGACGCGTTCCGGTCAACCGAGAATTTTAAAAAAAGTTTTTGAGCACAGCCTCGGTTCTATAAATCGGCACGTCAGAGGCATCAGCCGGCAGCAAGAAGTTTTTCACTCAGAGCCGCACGGGCAAACTCACTTGGCGTCATCCCCTCGGCAGCCGCCCGTCGACGAATGGCCTCCTTCATTCCCAGAGGAATCTTGACCGACAGCGTTGCCGTCCCCTCACCTGAGAGCGGGGGCCGTCCATGCACGATCCCACCAACGGTGTGTTCGCCATCCGGAAACTCTCCGCGCTCGTACGACTCGCACCACGCGTCAATCATTTCATCCGTTACAACCTGACCATTAGCGGCCGTATACGTCTTGCCCATCATCGACCCCTTTGCCGAGCCTGTTCAATCTCCTGCCAAAATTTCTTCTGGACTGGAGACAAGGCATGAATGATAAGCCACCCACGGACAAGCTCGACCGCGACAAGCTCCACGCTTCGTCCGTCTGGGAGCCATCCAATCGCAAGCCATCTCGGCGGCTCGTCCTTCGACTCGCGACGAATGCACTCAGTAACCGCAAGCCAAGCGCTAAGCACCTGCTTTTCCGTCAGGTGCTTTTTAGCGTTGGGATGAATCTCAACATCCATGCATCTTCTCCTCCATCTTACCCAATTTCGTATGACGAAAGTCCACTGTCGCCAATTCTTAAGCCGGCACGCGTTGGAGAGCAGGGGTCGAAACAATGATTGAAGGACGCTCTAGTACGGCCCAGGCGCCGGGGCAGGAGCACATGCGCCAAGGGCGGACGTTTTCGTAGCGCGCGAGGATATTGCCGTCGCGATCGATGAAGGCGATGTCGATGGGATAGGCCATAAAACACGTATGGACCGAAGAGCAGCGTGGAAACGCCATGACGAGCGGCAGGCCGTTGGCGGCAACCGGACGCCGTCCCAGCATGCCGCGCAGGCGCACGACAAACGACTCCGCCACCACAAACTCGGCCGGCGTCCAACCCAGCCTATTGAGTGCCCGCGCGTAGACGATGTAGGACGAGACCGCGGTCACATGACCACCCCCGGACGCCATGGATCGACCGTCACCGCACGCTCGTGCGACAACGTTGTCGGCGCCCCCAGCGGAACGCCAGCGATGCTGAGAGAAGTCGGCCACGGCTCATAGTGCATGGTGCAGGTGTAGGTCCTAAACGTACCGGATAGGGAGAGCAGGCCACCATCCGATGCCTTCGCGCCTTGCTCGCTCGACACTTCGATCTGTAAGTCATAGCCTTCCATGGCATTCAGAATTTGAGCCTGAACCGTCGCCGAGGCATCGGCAGAGCTTTCGTCGCCCTCCCCCTCCGACGCCACGGCATGCGCTAGCACGATGTCGGGCACCACGCGGTCGAAGCGCGCGACAGCGCTGGCAAAGATCATGACGTTGTACACGATGAGTGCCAGCACCAGCAAAACGGGCGTAACCACTGCCATCTCCACCGTCGCTTGGGCGCGCTCCTCGCGCAGACGCATGCGGATACTCATTACGACCCACCGCCCAGAGCGCCAACCAGCGTGGCGACATCGACGGTGAGCGGGATGGAGCCGCCGCCGGGCAGAGGAATCTCCGCAAGTGTGAACACCGTACCGCTAATGGTGCGTTCGACTTGATATTCCAACGCCTCGCAAAGCGCCTTGGGATCGGTCACGCCCAACGGAATACTTCGCAGTTTGTCTTGCGCTTGAGAGAGACCCGCAATGTCAGACCCCGGACTCTTAATGACGTTGGCAGAATCGGTCAGCACCGGCTTTCGCAGGCGCAAGTCGCACGGTTCCAAACCCAGCGCCGCCACGGACGCCGAAACGGTATCGCCGAGCCACGACGCAATGGAGCCCAACGCGCCGCTGCCCCCTCCTAGGCCTTTAATCATCTCGTC
>CABSZR010000069.1 GCA_902482185.1 uncultured Collinsella sp.
ACGATTTGTCCAATTCCGAACTTTTTTTCGCGCTCGATACGTCCCCGGGCGGCTCCAGAGAACCCAAATTGTCCTCACGCCTGCTGAATACTCCGTTTTTTGCACATCGGATGGCACCCCACCCCAACGTGTCATCGGAAAACAGCGATTCTCGGCGTCCCAAAGATGCCATATCCGCCACCTCGCGCACGCGCCCGCCCTCAATCCGGTACGCGCACGTCGCGTATTCGAGCATTGGGTGCGGCTGGTGCGTGGCCACGACAACCGTGCAGCCCAACTCGCGATTCACGCGAAACAGCGCATGCAGAAAATTCTTCTCGGCAACGGGATCAAGTTGGGACGTGGGCTCGTCGAGCAGCAGCACGCGCGGGCGCAACGCCAGCACGGCTGCCAGCGACAGCAGCTGTTTGCGTCCGCCCGAAAGCGTATCGGTATCGCGGTGGAGCCAATCCTCCAACCCAAAGAAATAGCTGGTCTCGGCCACGCGACGGCGCATCTCGTCACGCGACATGCCTAAGTTTTCCAGGCCAAACGCCATCTCGTGCCACACGGCCTCGCACACGATCTGGTTCTCGGGATCCTGGAACACATAACCCACGCGCTCCGCCGATGCCCGCACGTCCATGTCGGCAACGTTCTCGCCCAGCACGCTCAGTTCGCCAGTGCGCTCGCCCGCCGGAGCGATCTCGGGCTTGAGCAGCGACAGCAGCGTCGACTTACCCGATCCGGTACCGCCAACAAGCAGCGCAAATGCACCTTGGGGAACAGACCAGTCGAGCCCCTCGAGCACCGCAGCATCAGCATCGGGGTAGGCAAAGCTCAGGCTCCGCACCTCAATCGCCGGCGCGGCCGAGCCATATGCCACACCCGCCGCCGAGCTCCTATCCAACCGAGCCATCAGCCAAACCTCTTCTCATCAATCGCGTGCGACGCGCAAGGCAGCATCATCCAGGCAGCGTACACGACATAGCCCAGCCACGGCGCCGGCACCGATAGTTGCGGGTAAAACGAATACTGCATCGTCGCAGTCCACGCCACTGCCGTCGTGGCCATGCCAAACAGCGCAAGTCCAACCAGCGCGGCAACATCGCCGCGCCCCAGCCGATACCGCGCATACGTCGTTCGACGCGTCGCGGCGCCCCACCCACGGGAGCGCATGGCGTCGGCGCGCTCCAGCGAATCTTCCATGCCCCAGCCCATCAACACGCTCGACGCCCGCAGGCGCGATCGCACGGGATCGGTGGGCGCGCGGCCCGGCACATCAATCGCATCCTGCACCGCCAGCACCGTACGACCGCGGCGCAAAAACTGCGGGATAAGCCTCATGCACATCGAAATCATGAGCGCAATCACCGGTGCGGCGTTACCCAGCAGCGCGAGCACCTTGTCGTATTCGAGCATCGACGCCGCGGCCTCAAACCACAGCACGCTCGCCACAAACAGCCCGCCCATGCACAGGCCGTATACCATGCTTTCCAGATACACCGCGCGCATGCCAATACGGAACAGCTCCGTCGAGCCCGAGGCGCTAAACAGCGGATTGACCAGCGCGATAATCAAAATCACCGGCAACTGCCAGCGGAGTGCGCCCAGCGTGCGGGCAGCCCCACGCGTCGCAAATCCATACGCCAGCCCGCCCGCAAGTGACAGCGCAATCAGCACCGGCTGCATCGAGAACATGGTGAGCCCCAGCGTCAGCACAATATAGAGTGCCGGCACAGCCGGATGCGACATCGAGAACGCCGCGACGGGCTCGCCGCCAAACTCCTCTTGTATGTTGTCCACGGGCACCCCCGTCCCCTCGCTCAAACGACGGCTCCGCAGCACCGCCAACGCCGCACGCAAGCAGCGCAAACGCCACGCCGGCGGCGCAAGCCTCAACCGCCGCAAACCAATCGCTACGCGCTCAACATATGCCTGCGGTATCATATTGCGCCGTGTATCGTTTCCAAACACACGTCTCTATAACGTAACAGGAGATCACATGGACGCAACCGCAATTATCCTCGCTGCCGGCGAGGGCACCCGCATGAAGTCGAACCACTGCAAGGTTTCGCACAAGATCCTGGGTAAGCCCATGGTCCAGTGGATCGTCGACGCCACCATCAAGGCCGGCTGCAGCCGCGTCGTGGTCGTCATCGGCAGCCACGCCGACGAGATGCGCGCCCTTATCGACGGCGCCTACGCCAACAGCGCCACCAAGGTCGAGTGCGTCGAGCAGACCGAGCGCCTGGGCACCGGTCACGCCGTGAAGGTCGCGCTCGAGGCCTGCGGCATCACGCAAGGCCCCGTCGTCGTGCTCAACGGCGACCTGCCGCTCATCACCGCCGACACCGTCGCCAAGTTCGCACAGACCGTCGCTACCGGCGAGCTCGCCTGCACCGTCATGACCATGACCCCGCCCGACCCCTTCGGCTACGGACGTATCAAGCTGGGTGCCGACGGCCAGATCGAGCGCATCATCGAGCAGAAGGACTGCACGCCCGAGCAGGCCGCCACGCTGCTGGAGTGCAACGCCGGCTGCTACGCCTTCGACGGCGCGCAGCTCGCCGCCCACATCAACGAGATCGGCAACGACAACGCGCAGTCCGAGTACTATCTGCCCGACATGCTCGAAATCCTCAAGGGTCACGGCCAGGCGGTCTCCATCTTCCACTGCGACGACTACCGCGACGGCCTGGGCGTCAACAGCCGCATCCAGCTCGCGCAGCTCACCGCCATTGCGCGCGACCGCATCAACGAGCACTGGATGGCCGAGGGCGTCACGTTCATCGATCCCACGCAGGCCTGGATCGGCCCCGACGCCGTTATCGGCCGCGACACCGTCGTGTGGCCGCAGACGCACCTAATCGGCCACGTCACCGTGGGCGAGGAGTGCCAGCTCGGCCCCAACAGCCGCCTCACCGACACCACCGTCGGCAGCGGCTGCACCATCGATGAGACCATCGCCATCGAGGCCGTCATCGAGAACGGCGTCGACTGCGGCCCGCGCGCCTACCTGCGCCCGGGTACCCACATGCTCGACGGATCCAAGGCCGGCACGCACGTGGAGATCAAGAAGTCCACGATCGGCGAGGGCTCCAAGGTGCCGCACCTGTCCTACATCGGCGACACCACCATGGGCTCCGGCGTCAACGTGGGCGCGGGCTCCATCACCTGCAACTACGACGGCGTGCACAAGCACAAGACCGTCATCGGCAAGGACGCCTTCATCGGTTCCGACACCATGATGGTCGCGCCCGCCCAGATCGGCGACGGCGCGCTCGTGGCCGCCGGCTCCGTCATCACCGAGCCGGTCCCGGCCGACGCACTCGGTCTGGGCCGCGCCCGTCAGGTAAATATTGAGGGCTGGGCCGCCGATTATCGCCGCCGTCTGCACGAGGACGACGAGGTATAACGTTTTACCAAGCATCTAAGGAGCTGTTCCCGTGGGGGGCGGCTCCTTTTTCTATCGTGACCTGCGCAACCGGATGAGTGGTCGGTTCGTGTCCGTTGACGGTAAAGACGTTATCAAGACTCGATAAACCCCGCCGCGCGGTTACAATGCAAAAAGGCATCTATATGGCATTCGATATAAAGGAGAAGGGTAATGCCGATTAATGATCCCGAGAAGTCGGAGAATATGCGCAAGTCCATCCGCGTGTATTCCGGTTCCTCCAACCGTCCCCTCGCTCAGAAGATTGCTGAGTACCTTGGGGTCGAGCTTTCGGGCCTTACGCTAAAGCAGTTCGCCAACGGTGAGATTTACGCCCGCTACGACGAGACCGTCCGCGGCGCCGACGTCTTCCTGATTCAGTCCGTGGCCGGCGGCAACGTCAACGACATGCTCATGGAGCTGCTCATCGCCACCGACGCTGCCAAGCGCGCATCCGCCCGCTCCATCACCGCCGTTATCACCCACTACGGCTATGCCCGCCAGGACCGCAAGGCCGGCCCGCGTGAGCCCATCACCGCCCGCCTCGTCGCCAACCTGCTCGAGCGCGCCGGCGTCAACCGCATCATCACCCTCGACCTGCACCAGGGCCAGATCCAGGGCTTCTTTGATATCCCGGTTAACCACCTGTCCGCGCTGCCGCTGTTTGGCCAGTACTACAACAACATGCACTTCGACACCGACAACCTGGTTGTCGTCTCCCCCGATGTGGGCCGCGCCAAGGCCGCCAAGAAGCTGTCCGACATGCTCGGCTGCGACCTGGCCATCGCCCACAAGGGCCGTCCGCGCCACAACGCCGCCGAGGTCATGGGCATCATCGGTGACATCAAGGGCAAGACCTGCATCATCAACGACGACATGATCGACACCGCTGGCACCCTGTGCGCCAACGTCAAGGAGCTCAAGGCTATGGGCGCTGGCGACATCTACGTCTGCGCCACCCACGGCATCTTCTCCGGTCCGGCCATCGAGCGTCTGAACGACGCCCCGATCGTCGAGTGCCTCGTCACCGACGCCATTCCCGTCGAGGTCGGCGGCAAGATCAAGACCATCTCGGTCGCCGAGGAGTTCGCTCAGGCCATCTCCGCCGTTTACCACGAGGAGCCCGTCTCCACGCTCGTCGGCGGCGACTTCGCGCTGTAGTCGCTCGACCCTCGCATCCCTCCGGAAGCCCCGGTCACGCCTGCGGGGTTATCACGCGAACGTCCTCGCCGCTTTGCGGCTGCGGGATGTTCGCTTTGATAACCCCTCCCGGCGCGTCCGGGGCTTCCTGCTGTCTCGAGGCAGCTGTTTTCTGAAATGACTTTGCTGCAACCTTTCCTCGCCTTCGGCGGGCGTGGTAGCCTTTGTCGTTGATTGAACTATTTACGTAACGGAGGACAAACATGGCAGCTGCACAGCCGCTTAAGATTCGCATGGTTGCCGGACTTGGCAACCCGGGCGAGGAATATGCCGAGACCCGTCACAACGCTGGTTTCAAAGCAATCGACGAGCTGGCCCGTCAGGCCGGCGTCACGTACTGGAAAAACCAAGCAGGCGCCGAGGTCGCGCTCATCAACATCAACGATCCCGAGGAAGAGGGCGGCAAGCGCCAGATTGTACTGGTCAAGCCGCAGTCGTACATGAACACCTCGGGCGGGCCCATCTCCAAGCTCTGCCGCGAGTACAAAATCAAGGTCGAGGAGCTGCTCGTGATCCACGACGAGCTCGACATTCCCGCCGGCGACGTACGCGTTAAGGTGGGCGGCGGCCATGCTGGCCACAACGGGCTGCGTTCCATCATCGACAAGATGGGCAGCCGCGACTTCAGCCGCATCCGCACCGGCATCGGCAACCCTCCCGGCAAGATGGCTGTCGCCGACTACGTGCTCAAGCAGCTGCGCGCCCGCGAGGCCGAGGACTTCCAGGACACCTGCGCCCGCGCGGCCGACGCCGCCGGCCTGGCGATCGTGCACGGCGTGGTCTATGCCCGCGACCACGTCAACGGTGCCGCCTCCGCCAACGGCAAGCACTAAAACCTACCATTTAGGGACAGGTTTATTTTGGCAGGTTTTATATGCGGAAACGCCGCGGATGCCGCGTCGCAATAAACCCTGTGCCGCCATACATATGCAACGCTCCAAAGGGGGCCGGCCTCACCGAAGCGCGAGGCCGGCCCCCTTTGCCGTTTTACCTGATAAAACCGACCAAAATAAACCTCTCCCCCTTTGGTAGGCCAAAGTGGATAAACCCTGCTCCCAACAGCCGAAGACACACGTAAGTGACATGTCCATGAGGGTATAATTTGCACCGTATGTCTGCACAACGCCTGTGCGCGTACGGTTTTATTCGGGCTACCGTCCATTTCCGTGGAGGCACGGTTCGGCAGCCCTAACAAGAGAGGGGTTCTATGTATAAGATCCTGGAGAAGACGCAGTTCTCGGAGAAGGTGTTCAAGTTCCGCATCGAGGCGCCCGCAATCGCCAAGCATGCGCACGCTGGACAGTTCCTCATGGTTCGCGCCAATGAGACGGGCGAGCGTGTCCCGTTTACCCTGGCCGGCTGGAACGGTGACGAGGGCTGGGTCGAGTTCATCTTCATGGTGATCGGCAAGACCACCGAGATGCTGTCCACATACGAGGCCGGCGAGTCGCTGCGCGACGTCGTGGGCCCGCTGGGCGTTCCCACCGAGATGGCCGAGGGCCCCTGCGCCGTCATTGGCGGCGGCGTCGGCCTGGCAATTGCCTTCCCGGTCGCCAAGCACCTGGTCGAGACCGGTCATGAGGTCCACGCCATCATGGGCGCTCGCACCAAGGACCTCCTGCTCATGGAGGACCAGTTCCGCGAGCTCCTCGACGAGGACCACATCCACATCACCACTGACGACGGCTCCTACGGCGAGCAGGGCGTTGTCACCGCTCCGCTGGAGCGCCTGCTGCAGGACAAGGCCGTGAGCCAGGTCTTCTGCGTCGGCCCCGTTCCGATGATGAAGTTCTCGACCCTCACCGCCCAGAAGTACGACACCCCCATCACCGCGTCGCTCAACCCCATCATGGTTGACGGCACCGGTATGTGCGGCTGCTGCCGCGTCGAGGTGGGCGGCGTGACCAAGTTCGCTTGCGTCGACGGCCCCGACTTCGATGCCACCCTGGTCGACTGGGATGACCTTCGTGCCCGCCAGGCCGCTTACCGTTCCGAAGAGGGCGCGTCCCTCAAGGCCTATGAGGAAAAGAGCTGCGCATGCCACTAGTTAACGGTCGTTTCGTTGCCGATATGAAGTCGCCCCGCACCCCCGATAACGAGGAGCCGGCTGCCGAGCGCGCCTGCGACTTCCGTCCCGTCGACAAGGGCTTCACCAAGGAGATGGCGCTGGCCGAGGCCGAGCGCTGCCTCAACTGCAAGAAGCCGTTCTGTGTTGAGGGCTGCCCCGTCAACATCAACATCCCCCGCTTTATCGAGCAGATCCGCGCGAAGGACTTCGGCGGCGCCCTCGATACCATCCGCGAGGACTCCATGCTTCCCGCCATCTGCGGCCGCGTCTGCCCGCAGGAGAACCAGTGCGAGGGCAAGTGCATCCGTGGTAAAAAGTCCGAGCCCGTGGCCATCGGCCAGCTCGAGCGCTTCCTGGGTGACCGCCCCGAGCTCGCCTCCACGCCCAAGATGGCTCCCAAGAACGGCAAGAAGGTCGCCGTCGTCGGCTCCGGCCCGTCCGGCATCACCTGCGCCGGCGAGCTCGCCCGCAACGGCTTTGACGTTACCGTCTTCGAGGCATTCTTCACCGGTGGCGGCGTGCTGGTCTACGG
>CABSZR010000070.1 GCA_902482185.1 uncultured Collinsella sp.
GGCTTGCCGCGTGGAGTGCGGCCAGGTCCTCAAAGCTTTTGGTGATGATGGAGCCGTCGGCCGCGCGTCCGCAGTCGCGCTTGGTCTCGGTCTCGTGGAGTGGGCCGATGCCAAGGTAGTCGACCAAACTCATATCGGCGGTCTTGACGTACTCGAGCATCTCCTCGCAACGGGCCGAAAGGCCCACGATGGCGTCGGGGCCCAGCAACTTGCGACAGACCTCGACGGGAATATCGCTTTGGCCCACGTGCACACCGTCGACAGCAATACCCTGCTCGCGCGCGGCAAGCACACAGTCCAGACGGTCGTCGATCAGCAAGGCGACCTGACCGGTCTTGCCGGCCTGAGCGATTGCCTGCGCGGCGTCGCCGGTCAGCGCAATGATCTCGCGGGCGCTTGCCACCTTGGAGCGCACCTGGATGCAGGTAAAGCCGGCGTCGAGCGCCTGGGCCACCACATCGCCCACGGGGCGCCCGAGCGTGTTTTCGGGGCCGAGTACCAGATAGGCCGAGATATCAAGGTTGTCGCGGATGCTCATCGTGCTTCCTCCTGCTTTTTGATCTGTGCTTCCATGCGCTCGAGTTTGCCGGTCATGGTGTCGGTAAATCCGGGTCGAATATCGGCTTTGAGCACGACTTCGGTGCGGATGCCCTTGCTCGCCAACACAAAGGTTGCGTCGCGCACGACCTGCATGACCTCGTCCCAGTCGCCCTCGATTTCGGTGAACATGGAGGTGGTGCGGTTGGGCAGGCCGCTCTCGCGAATGACACGCACGACCTCGGCGACCTCGGCGGATAGCTCATCGCCGGTGCCGCACGGGGCGATGGCCACGGCGACGAGCGTGTTCATGCCGGCATTGGTTGCGGGCTCGGACATGGCCTATGCCTCCTCGAGCTCGAGTCGGTTATCGGCGATGTCTTGGGCGGTTGCGCGGTAGAGCTCGTCGATAAAGGCGACCTTAAAGCTTGCCGGGGCGTCGGCGACAGCGGCGGCACGCGTGCCGGCCACGTTGTAGACGGCGGTGCCGCAGACGGCTGCCGTAAACGGGTCGGCGGCGCAGGCATACACGGCCAGCACGCCGCCCTGCGAGCAGCCGCAGCCGGTGATCTTGGACATGAGCGGGCTGCCGCCGTGAGACTTGGCCACCGTCGTGCCGTCGGTGATTAGGTCGACTTCGCCCGAGACCACAACGGCGCCACCGGTGTGGCGAGCGAGCGCCACGGCGGCATCGCGGGCGGCGTCGACCGTGTCGGTGGTATCGACACCACGCACGCGGCTCAGATCAGCCGCCTCGCCCTCAAGACCCCACAGGCCGGCGAGTGCGATAATCTCGGAGGCGTTGCCGCGCACGATGGCGGGCTTGTACTGCTTGAGCTCGTTTACCAGCTGGGTGCGCAGGCTGCCGATACCCAGGCCCACCGGATCGAGCACCCAGGGCTTGCCGGCGTCGTGTGCCGCCTTCGCCGCGCGGGGAATCGTCTGCTCGTAGATAGGGAAGAGCGTGCCCATGTTGAGATAGATGGCGCCGCCGCCGGCAACGAGCGCTTCGCCCTCGTCGGGCAGATAGACCATGGCGGCCGATCCGCCCACGGCGAGCTGTGCGTTGGCGACAAAGTCGATCGTCACCGTGTTGGTGATGGAGCCGGCCATCGGATTGGTGGCGCGAATTTCCTCTACGGCCTTGACCATATGTTGCTTAAGCTGTTCCGAATCAATCACTGCACATGCCTCCTTGGCATAGAAAAGGGGCGCTGTGCATAGACAGCGCCCCTGTAAAGGCGGCATGCTCCCTACGCCAGCATTAACTGACAGGTTCAAAGGATTGGGCCCCATGCCCTCTCAGCCTTGTGGTTTGCACCGCCGGCACTCCCGCATCGAATCTGTTGTTCCCTATACTAGCGCACCTGCCAAAAAGGGACAGGTTTATTTTGGCAGGTCGTTACAATAGGTAGGACCGATACGAATGGGGGCCTTATGATTAAACTTGTGCTGACCGATATGGACGATACACTGATTCCAGCCGGGCATGACGGCGCCAGCGACTACGCCATTGAGGGTGTTCATGCCATGCAGGCGGCGGGTCTGCACTTTGGGCCGGTTTCGGGTCGTCAGCCGTCCGCGATGGGCTGGATGTTCAAAAACCGTTCCGAGTGTTTTTCGACCGGTGCGTTCTGTAACGGCCAGGTGATGTTTGTCGACGGCGAAGTAGTCGCTTCGCGCGCAATCGACAACGATGCTCTGATGCGTTTGGCTGACTATCTGGAGCAAGAGACCGACGATATGTTTCTAAAAGTCTACAGCCTGGGCGATGACTTTTGGGGCAACGATGCCTATTGCGTGACGAGCAATCCCGAGCGTGTGCGTCGCGCTATGGAGTCGGGCGGCAATGCGTGGCTCAAAGGCGAAGAGGCCCCGTGTCGTCCCGTCGTCGATGGCGCGCCGGTGTTTAAGGCGAATATCTGGAGTGCCCGTTCGCGTGAGGAGCTCGCGGAGCTACGCGAGCGCGTTGCCGTTGAGGTGCCGGAACTCTCGCTTGTGTTTCCCAACAACCGAGTGCGCCTGTTCGACATCCTTCCGGATGGTTGGGACAAGGGCTGCGCTGCGCTGGAGCTGGCGCGCGCCTTGGGCCTGACGCCCGACGAGGTGGCCGTATTTGGCGATTCCGATAACGATCTGCCCATGATCGATGCCGTTCCCAACTCCGTTGCAGTCGCCAATGCCAACGAGGCCGTCACGGCTGCCGCGCGCTGGCATATCGGCGCTGCGGCAGACGATGCGGTCGCCGGGGCTCTGCATCAGATTGCCGCCTGCGCCGCGACGGGGGAGATGCCGCCGTTTATGCGTCAGGAGGGTGCAGCCGACGCGAATTTCGCGAACAGCTAAGGAGACAGCCATGAAGCTCCAGCAGCTCAGATATGTCGTCAAAGTTGCCGAATGCGGCAGCATTACCGAGGCCTCGCGCCGTCTCTTTGTGTCGCAGCCTTCGATTACCGCGTCGATTCGCGATCTCGAAAACGAGATGGGTGTGCACATCTTTGAGCGCACCAACAAGGGCGTCATTGTGTCCGAGGAAGGCGAGACCTTCTTGGGCTATGCGCGCCAGGTACTCGACCAGGCCGACCTGCTCGAGGGCAAGTACAAGGGCGCATCCGAGCAGGTGCCGCACTTTAGTGTGAGCTGCCAGCATTATTCCTTTGCCGTCAACGCGTTTGTCGACGTGATCCGCGAGTTCGATGCCGCGCGTTACGACTTCACCCTGCGCGAGGAGCAGACTCACGAGATTATCGAGGATGTCGCGCATATGAAAAGCGAACTAGGCATCTTGTACTTGTCCGAGCACAATCGCGAGGTTATCGAGCGCATGCTGGCGGCCAACGAGCTCGTGTTCGAAGGACTCTTCTGCGCCACACCGCACGTTTTTGTGTGTGCTGACCATCCGCTGGCGGGCCGCTCCAGCGTGACGCTCGAGGATCTGGAAGACTACCCGTTCCTGTCCTACGAGCAGGGCAGCTACAACTCGTTTTACTATTCCGAGGAGCTGACCTCGACGTTCGAGCGTCGCAAAAATATCCGCGTGCGCGACCGTGCGACGTTGTTCAATTTGGCCATGGGCCTCAACGGCTACACGGTATGCTCGGGCGTGATCAGCCACGAGCTCAACGGCCCCGGCATTATCTCGATTCCGCTCGACGTGGACGAGTACATGGAGATTGGCATCATCACGCGCAAGAACACGACGCTTACGCGCTACGGTCGGGCCTATATCGACGCGATTCGTCAGCATATCTAGGCTGCTGTGCTCCGCACGGTTCAAGTCTCTTTATGACAGTCCAGACTGATATAGGAAACATCTATATCAAACTGTTATAAACGTATATTTTACGATGGTCATATGAGCGCTCATACTCTGTCCCAGTAAAGCAACCAATGCAAAGGGAGATATCTATGAGCACTTCGATTCAACCGAACGCGCCGTTTCGCGCCGATATCGTCGGCAGCTTTCTTCGTCCGCAGGCTGTAAAGGACGCCCGTGCCGCCTATGTCGCGGGTAAACTCGACGCTTCCGGCCTTAAGGCCGTCGAGGACGATGCCATTCGCGATTTGGTGGCCAAGCAGAAGGCCGCCGGCCTGCAGGTGATCACCGATGGCGAGTTCCGCCGCAGCTACTGGCACCTCGATTTTATGTGGGGCCTTAACGGCATTGAGCGCCGCACCTCACGCACGGGTTATATGTTCCATGACGAGGAGACGACGGCCGACACCGCCGTGGTTACCGGTCCCATTAGCGGCGAGAACCACCCGTTCGTCGAGCATTTTAAGTTCGTCAAGGCGCTTGAGGAGGAGGGCCAGGTCGCACGCCAGACCATTCCGGCGCCGATCCAGACGTTCTCTGAGGTCACGCTCGATCGCTGCGATGGCCAGCAGGAGAGCCTGCGCGCTGTCTATAAGACCGATGAGGAACTTGCCGACGCCATTGCAGCCGCTTATCGCACGGTGATCGCCGACCTGTACGCAGCAGGCTGCCGCAACATCCAGTTTGATGACTGCACCTGGGGCATCTACTGCGATACCGATTTTGTCGCCAAAACCGGCATGAGCCCGGTCGACCTGCAAAAGGTAAGCGAGCTGGGCGTGGCGCTCAACAACGCCGCCATCGAGGGCAAGCCCGACGATTTGGTCATCAACACGCACGTGTGCCGCGGCAACTACCACTCCACCTACGCTTTTGAAGGCGGCTACGACCCTATCGCTCCGTATCTGTTCGCACATGAGAATGTCGATGCGTTCTATCTGGAGTTCGACACGCCGCGCGCCGGCGGCTTTGAGCCGCTCAAGTACGTCGCTCCCGGCAAGAAGGTCGTGCTGGGCTTGGTAACCACCAAGGCGGCAGAGCTCGAGAACGAGGATGTTATCGTCGAGCGCATCCGTGAAGCCGCAAAGTACGTGCCGCTCGAGAACCTGTATCTGTCGCCTCAGTGCGGCTTTGCCAGCTGCGAGATTGGCAACAAGCTGACCGAGGATGAGCAATGGGCAAAGATCGCGCTGGTCAAGCGCATTGCCGAGCGCGTTTGGAAGTAACGCTAGCGTTTGCAGGTGGCGGCGCGTGCGAGGCATAGTGTATCGCGTACAATGGTTCGGATCGTATCGTTCGGGCAGGTTATCCGATATGCCTGATCGCCCTTCCATTCGAAAGGACATCCATGTCCCAGTCCTCGACGCCCGCCGTCAGCGATGCCATCTACGACGCATCGTCGCTCGGCCGCCCGCGCATGTTCCTGCTCGGCCTACAGCACCTGTTTGCCATGTTTGGCGCCACCGTGCTGGTGCCCGTGCTCACCGGCCTCTCGGTATCGGCAACGCTTTTGTTTGCCGGCTTGGGCACGCTGCTGTTCCACTTCCTGTCGCGCGGTAAGGTGCCGGCATTTTTGGGCTCATCGTTTGCCTTTATTGCCGGTTATGCCGCAATCGCGCCCAACGGCGAGACCGAGCTTTTGCCCTACGCCTGCCTGGGCGTAGCTTGTGCCGGTCTGCTCTATCCGGTGCTGGCGGCGCTCTTCCGCGCGTTTGGCGCCAAGCGTGTCATGCGTTTCTTTCCGCCGGTGGTGACTGGCCCCATCGTCATTTCCATCGGCCTGATCCTGGCGAGCTCTGCCGTTGCCAACTGCCAGACCAACTGGCTTGTGGCTGTCATTGGCGTTGCCGTTATCGTCATCTGCAACATCTGGGGCCGTGGCATGGTCAAGATCGTGCCGATTTTGCTGGGCGTTGTGGTGAGCTATGCCGTTGCGGCTGCGCTCGGCGAGGTTGATTTCTCGGGCGTTGCCGCCGCTCCGTGGGTCGGTCTGCCCATCGTGTGGGACAACACCGTGTTTGCACTCTTTGGGCCGCAGTTCGATAACGGTCTTGCCACGACGGCCATCATCACCATCATGCCGCTGGCCTTCGCGACCATGATCGAGCATATCGGCGATATCTCTGCTATCGGTTCGACTTGCGAGCGCAACTACATTGCCGATCCCGGTCTGCATCGCACGCTGCTCGGCGACGGCCTTGCCACGATTCTGGCTTCGCTCTTTGGCGCTCCGGCCAACACTACGTATGGTGAGAACACCGGCGTGCTCGCCCTGACGCGCGTGTTCGACCCGCACGTAATTCGAATTGCCGCGTGTTGCGCCATCGTGCTTTCGTTCTGCCCCAAGTTCGCGGCTGTCATTGCGGCCATGCCGGCGTGTGTGATCGGCGGTGTGTCGCTCGTGCTCTACGGCATGATCAGCGCTGTGGGCGTCCGCAACCTCATCGAGAACCAGGTCGATTTCCAGAACAACCGCAACGTGCTGGTTGCCGCGCTGGTGCTCGTGCTTTCGCTCGGCATCGCGTACAGCACCGCCGGCGCCATCGTGTTGGAGCTGGGCGGCGTGACCATTTCGCTGTCCGGCATTGCCGTGGGCTCACTGGTGGGCATTGTGCTCAACGCCATCCTGCCGGGTAACGACTTTGAGTTTGATGTCTCCGAGCTTGAGGAGGCTGCTGAGTAGCAGCTGCGTTCAGCTAAAACAAGATATGGTGCCCATGCGTATATGCGTGTGGGCACCATTTTTAATGTGTCAGTATCCAGTGGATGCCGCGGGCCATGCGTAAGTCGGTTTGGGCAAAGTGATTGCCGGGGTTGAGCTCCAGCGTTGTTGGAATGCCGCGCTCGACGAGCAACGCTTCCATCGCGCGTGTGTCGTCGAGTACATGCCGCATCATGCGGTTGGGCGTCTTGGTTTCCTTTTTGCCGAGTGACAGGTAGACGGCTTGCGGGCTGCCGGCAAAAGGGGCCGTGCTGGCACGGTCGACAAAGTCGGGAAACCATAGCGACCCCGATGCGCTCGCGGCGCGGTCAAAGGCGTCGGTTTGCCAGAGGGACCAGAGTGCGAAGAGGCCCGCGAGCGAGTAGCCGGCAATGCCGCGCCAGGTGGGCGGCTGAGGAAGCGACGACTCGACCTGGGGGATTATCTGATTCAGCAGCTCATCAAGAAAATCGGCAGCTTGGCCGCCGAAAGGCTCGGCATCGCGTACGGTCCCGTCGCATGCCCAGGGGCTCAGCTCGCGATTCCAATCGAGCCCGCCAATGGCGACGAGGGTGAATGGCGGACAGTCGAGCTCTCGGCAGCGGTCATAGACCTCGCCGCCGTCGCCCATTACCACGGGGAGGTAAATGACAGG
>CABSZR010000071.1 GCA_902482185.1 uncultured Collinsella sp.
GTCAGTGCGCTCAAACGACACGCCGCCGGCACCGCCGCCAAGGTTCGCCATCGCCAAGCCGCTCGCCATCGCAATGACGACCAGTATCGCCACGACCACCGCCTTATGACCGAACAGCTTGTCCGCCAAGCGGTCCATCTTTTTGACCCGTTCGTGTTGTTCGCGCTGCGCCATAGCAAAACCTCCCAACACCATCGTGTCAGGAAAGGAGATCCGCAACAGCGACGCTCCAAAACCGGTTTTAGCGGTCAAACCAAAAACCGACCAAAACCTTGCACAAATCTGTCCATTTATTCAGGCACACGTCAGCAAATGAACACTTAGCCGCAAAATGCCCAGATAGCAAAAGACCGACGATGCAGGCGCATCGTCGGTCTATGCACAAATTTACTCGTGATCTTGGTAAATCTCACGCGGAGCAAGCTCCGAATGTTTGCATTTTAAGGTCTTGGGGGCCTTATACGTGTTGCTCTCGAAGTCGATGTACTCGGTCTGCTTGAGCAGGCGCTCGATCATCTCCTCGTGATCGAACAACTCCCAGGCCTCATGCACGGCATCGAGTTTAGCGTGCGTCTCGGGACGGCGCGGCATAAAGAGCGTGCAGCAGTCGGGAGCGGCCTCAGTCGAGATATCGAACGTACCGATCTCCTCGGCGCGCGCGATGATCTCCTGCTTGTCCGAACCGATGAGAGGGCGGAACACGGGGATCTTCACGGCCTCGTTGACGGCCATGATGTTCTCAAGCGTTTGGGAGGCAACCTGCCCAAGCGATTCGCCTGTAACGATGGCCTTGGCGCCCTCGATGTGTGCAATGCGCTCGGCAACCGAATACATAATGCGGCGATACATGATCACGCGCAGATTGCTGGGACAGGTGACCGAAATCTCACGCTGGCAGTCGCCAAACGGCACCACGTACAGGCGGCCGATCTGGACACCCGGCTCAAGCGCACGGATGATGTCCTGCACCAAATACTCGCTCGTATCGGGCGTCTGCGGACGACCGGAGAAATGTACCGGCACGCACACCGCGCCGCGACGTGCGAGCATCCAGGTCGCCACCGGAGAATCGATACCCGACGACAGGAGCGTCACGACCTTGCCGGCAGAACCCACCGGCAGACCGCCCACGCCGCGCTCGGAGCGCGCGTACACATAAACGCTACCCTGGACCACCAGTACGTGCACCATCGCATCGGGGTCGTGCATTTGAACCTTTTTTTCGGGGAAGGCCTCGCACAACACCTCGCCCACCTGACGATTGATATCAATCGAGGTGAGCTCATAGTCGGTGTTAGAGCGCTTGGCATGCACCTTAAACGACTCGAAGGGACCAAATTCGCGCAGCGCCTTCACGGCGGCGGCGCAGTACTCCTGCGGGTCGCGGTTGGTGTGATACGCCAAAGACACACGAGCAACGCCGGGAACGGTGCGAATGACACGCGCCGCCTCGTCGGCCTGATGCTCGTTAAAGGTCACGAGGATATAACCGGAAATTCGAGACACGGCATTCACGGAAAAGGCGGCCAAGGCCGCCTTGATGTTATCCATGAGGATATGCTCAAAATGTGCGCGGTTCTTACCCTTCAGTCCAACCTCGTGATAGTGGACCAGGCAGACGCGAGCCGCCATTTAGGCTTCAGCAACCTTGTGGCCGAGCGCCTTCTCATAACGGGCCTCGTCGTAAGAGATGTCGCCGTCGTCAATCTCATCCATAGCCATCGAAATGGTATCGGCACCGGAAAGCCCGATGGTGATGTCATCGACATCCTGGACGGCAAGCACGCGGTTGTGCTGGCCACGCAGCATGCTATTGATGTCGCAGGCGCGCTTGGAGGCAAGCGAAGCGAGCAGGAAGCGGTTATGATCGGTCTTCTCCAGAAGATCGTCAATGCAAGGCTTTACAACGGACACGGACCTCAGATCCTTTCATGCATATCGAGAACGCGAACGAGCTCATCGGTCGCGCGGTCGAGATCGTCATTCACCACGACGTCGTCGTAGCGGTCGGCAAGGGCAAGCTCATGGGCGGCGTTTGCCATACGCAGCTCAATCGTCTCGGGCGTCTCGGTACCGCGACCGACTAGACGCTCGCGAAGCACCTCGAGCGAAGGTGGCTTGATAAAGATCAACACGGCCTCGGGGAAACGCTCCTTCACCTGCAGGGCGCCCTGGACATCGATCTCCAAAATCAGAGACGCGCCCGAGGCGAGCTTGGATGTGACCTCGCTCACCAACGTGCCGTAGCAGTTACCGTGGACCTCGGCCCACTCAACAAACTCACCGTTTGCCACGCGGCGGTCGAACTCCTCGCGCGTCAGAAAAAAGAAGTTGACGCCGTCGACCTCACCTTTGCGTGGTGCTCGCGTGGTAGCCGAAACCGTCAGGCCCAGATTCGAGCGGCGCTCGCGCACACGAGTGACGAGCGTACCCTTGCCTGCGCCTGACGGTCCAGAAATCACAAAGAGCTTGGAATCCTGAGCGCTCACTTATTTGGTCAGCTGCTCGAGGAGCTGCTCGCGCTGACGGACGCCGAGGCCCTGGACGCGACGGGTAGCGGAGATGCCGAGCTCCTCCATGATCTTGGCGGCCTTGGCCTTGCCATAACCAGGGAGAGACTCGATGAGGGTGGAAACCTTCATGCGGGAAGCGATGGGGTCATCGGAGTTGAGCACGGACTCGAGGGACTTCTCACCCTTCTTGATCTGCTCGCGAAGCTCAGCGCGGGCGTGACGTGCGGCAGCAGCCTTCTCAAGAGCCTGCTTGCGCTGCTCATCGGTAAGCTGAGGGAGTGCCATTCGTACCTCCAAAAAGTTGGGTTATATCTGATTCAATAATTGGCATTTTAGCACGTAGAACGTACAAAATGCCCAATCGCGGCTCCATAGGTTAGACGATACCCGCAAAAAGTGCAATATACTGCGCCCAAAGTTAAGCCCCTGACCTGCGATTCCACACAAAGGATGGGAAAGTTTACGCAGGCACAGGGGCTATTTTGTGCTAATGAGACCCAAAAGTGGTGACTTAGGGGAATCTTTTAGGCGACGTTTTCGACCAGCTCAGCGACAATAGCGTCAAAGGCGGCAACCGGATCGTCGGCGCCGGTGATGGGACGGCCCACCACAATGTGGCTTGCGCCACGCTCGATAGCCTGGGAAGGCGTCGCCACGCGGGACTGGTCACCAAGGGCGGCACCCACCGGACGCACACCCGGAGTCACGATGAGGGCATCGGGGCCCAGCAGCTCACGCATGTCGTGAGCCTCCATCGGCGAGCACACGATACCGTCGATGCCGTTGGCCTGAGCGAGCTTTGCCAGGCGGGCGGCCTCCTCGGCCACGGGCGACTCGACGCCGATCTCGCTCAAGGCATCCTGGTTCATGCTCGTGAGCACGGTGATGGCGACGAGCTTGGCGCGGTCCTCGCGCGCCTCCTCGGCGCCCTCGCGGCAGGCAGCGAGCATGGCGCCCGAACCCAAGCCGTGGACCGAAAGCAGATCGGCACCGGCAAGCGAGGCCGAGCGGGCGGCACCGCGAACCTGATGCGGAATATCATGGAACTTAAGGTCAAGGAAGACCTTAAAGCCCAGGTCCTTAAAGGTCTTGACGATCTCGGGGCCCTCAGCGTAATAGAGCGTCATGCCAACTTTGAGCCAAGCGGCATGACCAGAAAGCTCGTGGGCGAGCTCGAGTGCGCGCTCACGGTCGCAGTCGAGGGCGACGATCACACGGTCGCGGGCATCGGTCTCTAGCATTCGAAAGCACCTACCAGCTCGTTGATGTCCTTTACGCCCTGGGACTCCGCCCAGGCCTCGAGCTCGTGCGCGATCTTGAGCGAAGCGCACGGATCGACGAAGTTGGCCATACCGACCGACACGCAGGTGGCGCCAGCCAGGATAAACTCGGCCGCATCCTCGCCCGTCATGACACCGCCGACACCGTTGATGGGGATATCGACGGCCTGGGCAACCTCCCAGACCATGCGCACGGCGATGTGGTGGCACAGCGGGCCCGAAAGGCCGCCCTTGGGCTTGGCCACGCGGGACTTGCGGGTATGGACGTCGATGGCCATGCCCTGGATGGAGTTGATGACCGAAAGGCCGTCGGCGCCTGCGGCCTCGAGGGCCTTGGCGATCTCGGCGACGTTGACCGGGGCCATCTTCACAAACAGCGGCTTGTCGGTCACCTTGCGGCAGGCGGCCATGACGCCAGAGGCGCCCTCGGGCGTGGAGCCCATGGCAGCACCGCCGGCGGCAATGTTGGGGCAGCTCACGTTGATCTCATAGCCGGCAGCCCAGGGGCACAGCTCGACATACATCTCGAGTGCGCGGACAAACTCGTCAACGGAGTGGCCGGCAACCTGACAGATGACCTGGCAGCCGTCCTTGGACAGCTGTTCGAGCCACGGACCGGACTCACGGGCAAAGGCGGCCACGCCGGGGTTCTGAAGGCCCACGGAGTTGATCATACCGCCGGGAATCTCGGCCATGCGGGGCGCGGGGTTGCCGGGCCAGGGCTCGGCAGCGCAACCCTTGGTGGTGATGGCGCCCAGCTGCGAAACATCAAAGAAGTTCTGGAACTGCCAACCGTAGCCAAAGGTACCGGCTGCGGTGTTGATGGGGTTCTGCATCTTGACGCCGCCGAAATCGACGGCCATGTTCACGGTACCCACTAGAAGACCACCACCTTGGAAGCATCGAACACGGGGCCGCACATGCAGGCACCCTTCATACCGTCGACCGTCTCGACATTGCAGGTGTTGCAGGCGCCAAAGCCACAGCTCATCATGCGCTCAAGCGACACCTCGCAGTACGCACCGGCCTCGGCGGCAGCGGCGGCGACTTTCTTCATCATGACGGCGGGGCCGCAGCTGGCGACGTAGTCGTAGCCGCCCTCGCCGAGCAGCTCGGCTGCCGGGTCGGTGCAAAAACCGTGCGTGCCCAGCGTGCCATCGTCGGTGCACACGTTAACCGTGGCGCCCAGCGCGCGGAACTCATCGACACCCACGGCCTTGGAAGCGGTGCCAAAGCCCAGGCACACATCCACGTCAACACCCTGCTCGGCAAGCATACCGGCCAGGCACAGCACAGGAGGAACGCCGATGCCACCGGCGACGAGCAGGGCCTTCCTGGTGCCCTCGGGTACCATCCAGCCACGGCCACCGGGGCCCAGCAGGTTAGAGGTGGAGCCAGGGCCCATCTGGGACAAACGACGGGTATCGTCGCCCACGACGGCGTACCACAGCTCGACGGTGCCGGCCTCGGCGTCGGCGCGATAGAAGCTCAGGGGCACGCGAAGCAGCGAGGACGCATCGCCGGGCACGGCAATGTTCACAAACTGACCGGGCTTGAGCGCACTTGCAAGCTTGGGGGCCGAGATGACGAGCGAGAAGATGCCGTCGGCGATCTCCTGGTTCGAGACGACCTCGAAGTCGTGCATGCGTGCAGTGGAAGGTGTGGGCATAGACGCTCCAATCCCCCATGCGGTTGCATGGTCCAAACGAACAGAAAGCGCGGCACCGCAAGGGCACCGCGCACAAAAGCGATAAGGCTATGCTAGCAGATGCAGCCGTCGGCGAGCGTCTGCTTACCGCCGACAAACACATCGGTGGCACGACCGGTAAGCGTGCGGCCGGCAAAACCGGAGTTCTCGGCGCGCGACTCATAACCGTCCTCGCCGACCGTCCAGGTGGCAGAGGGGTCGAACACGGTCAGGTCGGCAACGGAGCCCGCCTTGACCTGAACCTGGTCGAGGCCCAGAATCTCACGCGGCTTGATGGCCATGAGCTCGACCATGCGGCCCACGCTCATCTTGCCCGTGTTGACCAGCTCGGTGAGTACGAGCGACAGGGAGGTCTCGAGGCCGATCATGCCAAAGGGCGCAAGCTCGAACTCGCGGGCCTTCTCCCACGGGGTGTGGGGAGCGTGATCAGTGACGATAACGTCGACGGTGCCGTCGATGACACCCTGACGGATGGCCTCGGCATCCTCGTCGGTGCGAAGCGGCGGATTGACCTTGAGCGAGGTGTTGTAGGTCTCGTCCAGGTCGTTCTCGGTCAGGAACATGTGGTGCGGGGTGGCCTCGCAGGTAACCTGAACGCCAGCGGCCTTACCGGCACGCACGATCTCCAGACCATGGGCGGTGGAGATGTGCTGGATGTGCAGCTTGGCGCCGGTCAGCTTGGCGATCTCGATGTCGCGGGCGATCTGGAGCTCCTCGCCGGCAGCCGGCCAACCCTCGAGGGCCAGACGGGTCGAGACCTTGCCCTCGTTGATCTGGCCATGGCCGACCAGGTCCTCGTCCTGGCAGTGGCTCATCACCACGCGGTCGAACTGCGCGGCGTAGTCCATGACGCGGCGCATCATGCCCGCGCCCTGCACCCCGCGGCCGTCGTCGGTGAAGGCGACGGCGCCGTGGGCGACCATATCGCCCATCTCGGACATAGCCTCGCCCTTAAGACCGCGGGTCATGGCGCCCGACGGATAGACGCGGCAGTGGCCGACCTCGGCAGCGCGGGACTTGACGAACTCCACGACAGTGCCGTTATCGGTGACGGGATCGGTGTTGGGCATGGCGCACACGCCGGTAAAGCCGCCCTTGGCAGCTGCGCGGGTGCCGCTCTCGATGTCCTCTTTGACCTCGTAGCCGGGCTCGCGAAGGTGAACGTGCATGTCCACCAGGCCGGGGACGAGGTACTTGCCGGAAAGGTCGCGGACCTCGGCCCCCTCGACGGCGAGATTCTCGCCGACCTCGGCGATCTTGTCGCCGTCAATCAGGACGTCAACGACACCGTCAAGCTCGACGGACGGGTCGACGACGTGGGCATTCTTAAGAAGCAAGGCCATTATCGGCACCTCCAAGCAGCAGATACAGGATAGCCATACGCACGCAGATACCGGCGTAGACCTGCTCCAGGATGACGGAGCGTTGCGGGTGGTCGGCCATATAGGAGTCGAACTCGACGCCGCGGTTGATGGGGCCCGGGTGGCAGATGATCGCGTCGGGCTTCATGAGCTTCTCGCGGTCCTTGGTCAGGCCGAAGAGCCTGTGGTACTCGCGAATGGTCGGGAACGGGGCACCCTCG
>CABSZR010000072.1 GCA_902482185.1 uncultured Collinsella sp.
GCCAAGCTCGTGGACGAGCGCTAGAAGCGGACGGCCACCGACAACATTGACGCCAACACAAAAGGCACGCCAGGGAATCCGCCCCCGGCGCGCCTTCTTTTCGATGTGACATGCGGGACTGCCCCTTTGCCACCTTATGCGAACTGGCTTAGGTAGAGGTCGGCATAAGCGCCCTCGGCAGCCAGCAGCTCCTTGTGCGTGCCCTGCTCGATAATGTTGCCGTGATCCATGACCAGAATCAGGTCGGCATCCACGATCGTCGACAGACGGTGCGCGATCACAAAGCTCGTGCGCCCGCGCATAAGCGCGTCCATGGCGCGGCCGATGGCGAGCTCGGTGCGCGTGTCCACACTCGACGTCGCCTCGTCCAGGATGAGGATCGCCGGGTTGTTGAGCAACACGCGCGCGATGGTCAGCAGCTGACGTTGGCCCTGGCTGATGCTCTCGGCATCGTTAGCCACACGCGTGTCGTAGCCCTGCGGCATAGTGCGCACAAAGAAGTCGACCTGAGCGGCACGCGCGGCCGCGACAATCTCCTCGCGCGTCGCCTCGGGACAGCCATAGGCGATGTTCTCGGCAATGGTGCCATCGAACAGCCAGGCGTCCTGCAACACCATGCCAAACTGCTGGCGCAGCTCGCCGCGGTCCATGCGGCTCGTGTCCACACCGTCGAGGGTAATGCGGCCACCGTCGATCTCGTAGAAGCGCATGAGCAGATTGATGAGCGTGGTCTTGCCCGCGCCCGTGGTTCCCACCACCGCGATCTTTTGGCCCGGCTCGGCGGCAAACGACACGTCGCGCATGAGCGGCTTGTCGGGCGCATAGCCAAAACGCACGTGTTCAAAGGCAACACGGCCCTCCACCTTGCCCGGCAGCTTGGCGGCGGCCGCCGGCAACGGATCGGCTTCCATCTCGGGCTCGTCGAGCAGGTCGAACACGCGCTCGGCGCTCGCCAGCGCGCTCTGCAGCGAGTTAAAGGTAAACGACAGCTGCGTCATGGGCTCGGATGCCTCGTAGATAAACTGGAAGAACGCCTGGAACACGCCGACGGTCATATGCCCGGCAACCAACATACTGCAGCCCACAAGCGCAATCACGATTTGCGCCAAGCGGCCGATAAAGCGCACTGCGGGACCGACGGCGTTAATCATAAAGTCGGCCTTGGTGCTCACGCGCGCCAGCTCCTTCGAAGCCTCGTGCACCTCGGCAGAGCTCTGGCGCTCGCGGTTAAACGCACGGATCACCAGACGACCCGAGTAGCCTTCCTCGACCGCGCTCGTAATCTTGGACACCCACTCCTGGCGCTCGCCCGTCACATCGTGCGTGCGGCGCGAAACGACCTTCGTCACCAGCAGCGAAAGCGCCGTAAAGAACAAAAAGACCAGCGTGAGCGGCACGCTAAACACGAACATTACGCTCACGGCGCCCACCACGGTACCGATCGACACCAGAAGCTGCAGCAAGCCACGCTGCATGCTTTCGGACATCTTGTCCAAGTCGTTGGTCGCACGGCTGACGACCTCGCCGGGACGATGCGCGTCAAAGTAGGCAAGCGGCAGACGGTTGAGCTTTTGTGCGATGCGGTTGCGTAGGCGCAGGTTGAGGCGCTCGGCAACGCTCGACATCAAAAAGCTCTGGAGTGCGTAGAACGAGGCGGCGGCGGTCCAGATCATAAAGTAGATGAAGATGGTCCTGCCGCAGTTCTCCCAGGTAATGCTGAAGGTAGTGTTGTTGGCAAACGCCAGCTTCATGTGCCCCCACAGCTCATCGATCACGCGGGCGCTGTAAGCCGGCGCCGCGGTGTTAAAGATGACATAGAACACGATGCTCGCGAACACGATATAGAAGCGCCAATGGTCGCCGGCGGCTTCGCTCCACAGGCGGCGCACCGTCGCCCAGGTGTCGCGGGGCGTCTCGTCCTCGTCCTCGTCGTCAACGTCGCGCATGCGCTCCGCCTCGGCGCGGGCGCGCTCGTCCTCGGCGCGCTCGTTTTCCTCGTAGAGTGCCTGGCGGCGAGCCTCGCGCTCCGCCGCCTTGGCGGCTTCGTCCAGGTCGGGCGCGACACCCGTCTCCTCGACTGCCTCTGCAACCGAGGCATCATCGGCGATGCCCTGCTTCTTGAGCCCCTCGGTCATGCTACTCACCTCCCTTCATCTGCGATTCCGCGATAGCGCGGTACACCTCGCAGGTTTCCATGAGCTCGTCGTGCGTGCCTAGGCCCACGATCTCGCCGTCTTTGAGCACCACGATCTGATCGGCATGCAAAATAGTCGAGATACGTTGCGCGATGATGAGCACCGCGGCATCGCGCGTCTCGTCCTGCAGCGCATGGCGCAGGGCGGCATCGGTCTTAAAGTCCAGGGCCGAAAAACTGTCATCGAAGATATATAGATCGGCATGCTTCATGAGTGCGCGGGCGATCGCCAGGCGCTGGCGCTGACCGCCCGAGAAGTTCGTGCCGCCCTGGGATACCGGAGTATCGAGCCCCTGGGGCTGATCGAGCACAAAGGTGCTCTGGGCAACCTCCAGCGCATGGAGCATGTCAGCCTCGGTCGCGCCCTCGTTGCCAAAGCGCAGGTTGCTCGCCACCGTACCCGAGAACAGCCACGCCTTCTGCGGCACGTAAGCGATATGCCCGCGAATCTCACCTTGCGAAAGGTCGCGCAGATCGATGCCATTCAGGCGAATGGCGCCCTTCGTGGCATCGTGGAAACGCAACAAGAGCTTGGCCACCGTTGACTTGCCCGAGCCCGTTGAGCCTACAATCGCCGTGGTCTGGCCACGGCGACAGGCAAAGCTCAGGTCGCACAGGGTGTCCTCGTCGGCATCGTCAAAACGGAACGACATATGGTCGAACACGGCAACCGCGTCGGCACCATCTGCGGACTCAGGCGCCCCGTCGCCCAGCGTTGCCTTGCCGTCCACGATGCTCGGCTCGATTTCGAGCACCTGTTGCGCGCGGTTGAGGCACGCCGCGGCGCGCGGAAGCGTCAGAATCACCATCTGCGCCATCATCACAAAGAACAGGATCAAGATCGCGTATTCCAACACGGCCGAGATGCTGCCGATTTGCATGGCATGGGCGCCTACGCGGTTGCCGCCCACCCACAGCACCGCCACCTCGGCGATGTTCATCAAAAAGAAGCTGGAGCTGTCGAGACCCACAAACAGGTGGTTGACCTTGATGGCGTTGGCCGCGTAATCGCTAAACACCTCGTCCAGGCGCCGCTCCTCGTGGCGCTCCTTGTTAAATGCGCGGATGACGCGCACGCCCACGATGTTCTCGCGCAGCACCACGTTCATGCGGTCGATAAAGCTCTGCAGGCGCATAAAGATCGGCGCGGCGTTAGCCACCGTAAAGACCGCCGCCACCAGCACGATCGCAACCACCACGCCCAGCAGCGTGCCCATGGCGGGATCGATGAACCAGGCAAAGATGATGCCTGCCACGGCCAAGAACGGCACCGGCAGCACCAACTGAATCGCCTGAAGGACAGCTTGCTGAATCACGTTGATGTCGTTGAGCGAGCGTGTGATCATCGAACCCGTGCCAAAGCGCTCAAAGTCGCTGGCGGACAGCTCGAGCGACTTGTCGTACACGGCATTGCGGATATCGCAGGCCACGTTGGCGGCCAGGCGCGCCGAAAGATAGCAGCCCAGCACCGTGCCGCCGCTGGCCATGCCGGTCGCGATAAGCATGTACAGGCCGTTGCGTAAAATATAGTCGACATCGCCCGTGGTAATACCGGTGTTGACCATATTCGCCAGCATCGTGGGAACCAACAGCGTACCGACGTTATCTATCAGCACCGCAAACAGCGTCACCGCAATCAGACCGCGGTACGGCCTCATAAACCTCATTAAGAGTCGCATGTGTCCCCCTCGCCCTTATCGTCAGCCTCGTTCTCGGCGACCACTTGCCGTTTAAATGCCTCGCACTCTTCGTTCAGAACGTGGGAGAACTTACCGACCAAGCGCATGATCTCGCGCTGTTCCCACGGCTCGAGCGCCTCGAATGCCTGTTGCTCGGCTTTTTGCGCCGGCAACGCGTAGCGCTTGGCAAACTGCACGCCTTCTTCGGTCAGTCGCACAACCTTGTTCTTACGACTGCCCTCGGCAAACTCCAACGTCGCAAGCCCTCGCGCCCTAAGCGTCTTAATCGCCGAATTGATGGTCTGTTTGCTGTAGAACCATTCACTCGTCAGCCGACTCACGGCAACGCTTCCGCCCGCTGCACTCGTGTCGACGAGCATCCAGTAGGCGCAGTCCGAAAGACCGCAAGTGCGCGCGAACTCCGAATAGATACGAACAAGCCCGTTGAGCATCCGGTCGAAATCGACCGGGCTAACTGTACTATTCATCTCTCCCGCCATTCGATAGTCCGAGTTTTGACCAATTCATATCTCTACATTAGTCCGAGTTTTGACTATCGTCAATAAGATTGTTGTTTATGGTCGGCTCTACATAAGCATATCGACAAAAAGACCGCCGGCGCGGGGGCGGCGCCGGCGGTTGCGAGAGAATATCGAGTGTTGGCTGTTAAGCAGCGACGGCCTCGTAGACCGTGGCACCCGAGAAGCTGTCGTGCAGGCTCTTGCCGCAGATCCACGGCAGTTCGACGACCTCGCAGACCGTGTTGACCAGCTCGGAGCAGTCAGTAAAGTGGCCCTTATCGTTGAGGGCCTCGCAATCCTGAACACGCCAATAGCCATCGGTGTGCGTGATGTAGTACTCGTGATCGTTGATCGACACGAAAGCGCGCGTCTTGGAACGCAGCAGCTTCAGAAATCCTTCGAAGTCGGTCTCGACGACATCTCCAGCCTGGAACATGATGTTACCTCCTGGCCCGGCGCCAGCATGGCGCGTTGATAAACGTTGGTGCTCCTTTAGTAAAACCTTTATCAAAGCTTATGCGCACATCATTTAGGCAAGTGGTAAAAACCGCAGGGTAGACGGGATAAAACGTTTAACCATCCCACCGGTTTGTCACATTCTGGCTGAAGTTTTATGCAAACCAACTTTTCCACTTGGCAGCTTGCATTGTTTGGGGCCGACTGCGCGATTACGGCTACGGCACGACGGGTAAGAACGGAGCATCTGCAATGTCATCGCTAGGAGAACCCATGGAGACCATCGAAGCGCTCATCCACCGCCGCAGCTGCCGCAAATACAGCGATCGCCCTGTCGAGACCGAGAAGCTCGCACGCATTATCGAAGCCGGTCAGTACGCGCCGAGCGGCATGGGACGCCAGCCGGTCACGTTCGTCGCCGTCACCGACCCCGCAACCGTCGAGCGCCTCTCGCAGCTCAACGCCCAAGTTATGGGCAGCGAGGGAGATCCCTTCTACGGCGCCAAGACCGTTGTGGTGGTGCTCGTCGACCGCAGCGTGCCCACGCACCTGGAAGACGGCTCGCTCGCCATGGGCAACCTGCTCAACGCAGCCTATGCGCTGGGCGTTGATTCGTGCTGGATTCATCGCGCCCACGAGGTTTTCGATTCGCCCGAGGGCCTGGAGCTACTGGCCAGTTGGGGTCTACCCGCCGACGGCAGCCTGCGCGGTGTCGGTCACTGCATTCTGGGCTATGCCGAGGACACGCTGCCCGAGCCCAAACCCCGCCGCGACAACGTGGTCTACGTAAGGTAATTAGTTCCGCCATTCTACCGAACGACGGGCTCGTTGACGCTGCGCGGGCCGCATTCACGCCAATCTGACGTTCAATTTCGAGGGCGCGACCAGAAGGTCAGCGCCCTCTCATTTCACGTCACCTTGGCGCAAATGCGGCTCGCTCGCTTTTGGCGACTGACATCGAATGAGCCACTGTCTTGGGCAGCTAAAAAAGCCCCGTCCCAAATTAGCTGCCCCACTCGCAACTTATCCCGCCGATGGAGTTATTGCCGTTTCGCTCGTCTGATTCGCATCGACGTCGTCGCCTTGCTTGTCTTCGTCCTTTTGCACATCGGCGATGGTGGAGGCCGCCGCAACGATACCGCGCTGGGGCGCGACGCTCGTCTGGGCCTGAGCGCCCTCGACAACTTCTGTACCTACATGCGCGAGCTCGGGCGATTTAAACATTGCGTCCAAGTTGGCGCCACCGCCGGCATATCCGAGCGCAGCGAGCGCGATGACGATCACTGCAACGGCGGCCACGATCGGCACGTAGCGATGCCAGCCGGCGGGATTGAGCCCGCTGCGGCGAGCCGCCCCGCGGCTGATGTAGCCGAGCGTTCCGTCGTGCTTGAGCTTTGAGCCCACCACGCGTTTGCGGCCCCACAGCGAGGACTCTGCCTGCATTGCCAAGCGGGCGCTTGCCGAAGGATAGCCGTATTTAGTGCGCTTGAACGAGCCATCAAACCCCGAGGCGTGTTTGCCCCACGTCACCGATGTTGTGCGTCGGTTGACCGGCGCGGCACTCCGCCTTCTGCGGCTCGGTTTTGAAGTCTCAGCCATATGCCCTCGCACGCCGTAACCAAATCGAAACAATAACGCTTTGGACTGTAGCACACGCGTCGCGTGCGGTCACGGGCGCCTCGCTCAACGGTCATCGTCCTTCAGCAAGCGCCACAGCGTTGTACGGCTTATGCCCAGCACCTCCGCCGCACGGGTTCGGTTGCCGTGGAGATGGTCTACAACCAGATGCGCGATATCTCGCTCGGTATCGGCCAGCGGTCGCAGGATATACAGGTCACTTTCAAGCGTCGGGGCGCCAAAGGTTGCGGTCTTAATCACGTCCTCTTGGGCGAACACTTCCTCCGCCACAGCGCGGTCCACCGTGCCCGTCCCCACCAATATATACAGTCGTTCCGAGACCTCGCGGAGCTGCAGATAGTTGCGCGGCCAGCGGTAAGCATCGAGCGTCTTCGTCGCCGCGGCAGACAGCGTGGGCGCTGCCGTCCCAAATGCATCAGCGAGATATTCCAAATAGCGCGCGACCTTCGTCGACGCGGCTCCCTGCTCGGCGATTGCCGGCGCGACGCTCACCGCACAGGCGAAGCGCTCGGTCACAAAG
>CABSZR010000073.1 GCA_902482185.1 uncultured Collinsella sp.
ATGAGGTTGGAAGCCAGGCAATCAGTTATACAACAGGTGTTCCGGCAATGTGCGGTGCACTTATGATGCTGACCGGAAAATGGCTCAGACCGGGTGTTTATACGGTAGAAGAGTTTGATCCGGATCCGTTCCTGGAAGCACTCGACCGCTATGGCGTGGATATCCCGGAAGAGGCCCGCGTGCTTGTCCGACGATGCTGGCCGGGCGCCCTGACTATCGTGGTCAAGGCGGCCCCCTGCGTGCCGACCTTTATGCGCGCCGCCGACGACACGGTGGCACTTCGCGCTTCGGCTTCGCCCGTGGTGCAAGCGCTCATCCGCGCCTGCGGCAGCCCTCTTGCCTGCACCAGCGCCAACACGCATGGCGCGCCCGCGCCGGCAAGTTTTGTCACGGTGGAGGAGCGCATCCTGGAGGGGGTCGATGTTGCCGTCGACGCCGGCGAGACCCCGTGTCGCGACGCCTCGACCATCGTGTCGTTCCAGCACGGCGGGCTCCAGATCCTGCGTCAAGGCGCACTTCCCGCATCAGAGATCGAACGGGTCCTGTCCGACCCGATGCAATAGAAAGGTGTAAGCGATGTCGTTGAATCTGGGCAGCCTGGGCATGGAAGATGCCTCGTTTAACTTTGGCGGTTCCTACATCATGGCGCTCGACTGCGGCACCACCTCGGTACTTGCGACCATCGTCGACGAGTACGGCTGCATCGTCGCGCAGGCACGTCGTAGCGTCAAAACCAGCTTTCCGCGTCCCGGTTGGATAGAGCAAGACCCCATGGAGGTGCTTGCCAGCCAGATCGGCGTGATGATGGAGGTCCAGTTTAAGAGCGGCATCCATTCTGACCGCATCGCCGCCATCGGTATCTCCAACCAGCGCGAGACCACGGTGGTGTGGGACCGCATAAGCGGCCAACCCATCTATAACGCCATCGTGTGGCAATGCCGTCGCACTGCACCTCTGATCGACGAACTGGTCGAGCAGGGCGCAGAAGAACTGGTGCGCTCCCGCACGGGACTCACGCTCGATCCGTATTTCTCGGCTTCCAAGGTGCAGTGGATCCTCGACAACGTCGACGGTGCGCGTGAGAGCGCGGCGGCGGGCGACCTCATGTTCGGCACCATCGACACCTGGCTCATCTACAACCTCACCGGCGGTCAGGTCTTTGCCACCGACTACACCAATGCCAGCCGCACGGCGCTCTTTAATATCCATACGCTCGATTGGGACGACGACCTGCTGGCGCTCTTTGACGTTCCACGTTCCATGATGCCCGAGGTTCGTTGGAGCTCGGGCGACTACGGCCGCGTCGCGAGCGACATCATGACCAACATGCCGCCCATCATGGGCGTGGCGGGCGATCAGCAGGCGTCGCTGTTCGGCCACTGCTGCTTCCATCCCGGCCAGACCAAAAACACCTATGGCACGGGTTGCTTTATGCTCATGAACACCGGCGACGAGGTCGTCGAATCCAAGAACGGTCTGGTCTCCACGATCGGTATCGCCGCGGACGGCAAGATCAGCTATGCACTCGAGGGCTCCATCTTTGCTGCCGGTTCCACCATGAACTGGCTGCGCAACAACATCGGCATCATCTCGAGTGTGAGCGAGTCGGCACAACTCGCCGCTTCGATCAACGACAATGAGGGCTGCTACTTCGTTCCCGCCTTTGCGGGTCTGGGCGCTCCCTGGTGGGACCCGCATGCTCGCGGTATCGTGTGCGGCCTGACCGGCGCCTCGAGTCGCGCGACCATTGTGCGTGCGGCCTGCGAGTCCATGGCCTACCAGAGTTATGACGTGCTACGCGCCATGGAGCAGGACGTGGGACTTTCGATTGAGCGCCTGTCCGTCGATGGCGGTGCCTCGCGCAACGAGTTCATCATGCAATTCCAGGCCGATCTGCTGGATATCCCCGTGCTGCAGTGCGAGACGGTGGAGACCACGGCGATCGGTGCCGCGTACTTGGCGGGCCTTGCCGTCGGCTATTGGGAGGACCTGGAGGAGCTGGAGCAAAACGCTCAGATCGTTAAGACCTTCCTTCCCCATATGTCCGCCGAGCGCCGTGAGAGCAATCTCGCTGGTTGGCGTGATGCCGTCAAGCGTTCGCTCAACACCGCTCAGTAGGGTTGCGACGAGCTGCTCGATACAACAAACCGTTAAACTTATGCACGGCGCGCGGCAACAACATCGCCATGCGCCTTGTCAGCAAGGCCATCTTCCGGCCGCAACGAAAGGGGCAATCAACCCATGACCGTCACCTACGATACGTCCCGTGTGACCCTTGTCGATCACCCGCTCGTCCAGCATAAGCTGTCGATCCTGCGCGACAAAAACACCGGCACCAACCAGTTCCGCCAGCTCGTGCGCGAACTCGCACTTTTTGACGGCTACGAGGCCATGCGCGACCTGCCCATGGAAGACGTCGAAGTCGAGACCCCCATCACCACCGCAACGTTTAAGCAGCTCGCCGGCAAAAAGCTCGCCATCGTTCCCATTCTGCGTGCGGGCCTTGGCATGGTCGATGGCATCCTCGACTTGGTACCCTCCGCTCGCGTGGGCCACATCGGTATGGAGCGCGACGAGGTTACCCACGAGCCGCATGAGTATTACTGCAAGATGCCCAAGGATATCGACCAGCGCATCTGCCTGGTCGTCGACCCCATGCTCGCCACGGGCGGTTCGGCCGAGATGGCCATCAGCTACCTGCGCGAGCGCGGTGTCAAGGACATCCGCATGCTGTGCATCGTCGCGGCCCCCGAGGGCCTCAAGTCGCTGACTGAGAAGGACCCCGATGTGCATATCTATACCTGCGCCATCGACGACCATCTCAACGAAGCTGCCTACATCGTTCCCGGCCTGGGCGACGCCGGCGACCGCATCTACGGCACGCTGTAATCTCTGGGCCATACCGGCTAACGTCGAAAATACGAAGAAATGGTGCGCGCGGGCGAGCAAAAGACGACCGCGCGCACTCCTGTTAACGGACGTTTTGCCCTGCAGGGTTCGAGAAAAACGTATTACCGTACCTGCGGCATAAAGAAGGTCTTAAGAAAACGAACAGGTGCGTATTAACCGATGCTTTTTCGGTTGTACTTTAGCGATTGGCTCGTACAATAGTCACCAATGTTTGGCGGGAACTGTCCTGTGAGGCGATAAAAAAGGAAAGTGAGGACGCCAGTGTTTCAGATAGCCGATCTGCTCGCTATCGTTGCAGGCGCCATCGCGGGCGCAATTGCCTTCCTTCCCTTTGTCTTTACGCTCAAGCCGGTTCTTGACGATAAACAGAATGCGGACATGCTCAAGGGTATGGTGAGTCTGGCGGTCTCGGCAGTCGCCCTGCTCGTCTTTACCTTGGTTGTGTTTGCGTTGTTCGGAGAGGCATTTCGCATGTTCCTCCTGGGCGAGGCGATCGGCTTCGTGGCCTTTATGGCCGCCTGCACGGTTCGCGTCGCCAAGGCGCTGCGAGATCCTCATGAGGTCGAAAGGTAAGTCGTGGAAATTTTTGAAAAGCTGCCTGATGAGATTAATCATCTGGTCAGCGAGTTCAGCTCCACCCCTGTCGTGGGCGATCTGAGCTGCGGCATCACGCAGTACTCGTTTTGGCTGATCGTCTCCACGATCGTGCTCCTGATCGTCCTGGCCGTGTTCAAGAAGAAGCAGACCCTGGTTCCCAAGGGCTTCTTCGTCAACGGTTTCGAGTACATCATCGAGTACGTCGAGAACGATATCGGCAAGGGCGTCGTGGGTGAGAACTGGAAGAAGCACTTCCCGTTCCTGTGCTCGCTTTTCCTGTTCATCCTGATCAATAACATGATTGGCCTGATCCCGGGAATGAAGCCCGGCACCGGTGCAATCGGCTCCACCGCCGCGCTCGCCATCTTCGCCTTCGTGTACTTCATCTACTACGGATGCAAGGCTCACGGCGTGATCGGCTACATCAAGAGCCTCGCCCCGCAGGGCGTGAGCTTCCCGATGAACGTGCTCGTGTGGGTCGTCGAGCTTTTCTCGACCTTCCTGCGCCTCATCACGCTCGCCGTCCGTCTGTTCTGCAACATGTTCGCAGGACACGTGGTCATGGGCTCGTTCGCCATCATGGCGAGCATGTTCATGCAGCCGCTGCTTCAGCAGGTTTCCGCGGCCCACGCCGTCGGCGCCCTGCCTTCGCTGGCCTGGCTTGCCATCCTCATCCTGATCTATGCGATCGAGCTTGTGGTCGGCGCCATCCAGGCTTACGTCTTCACGGTCCTTACCGCCGTGTATGTCTCCGAGGCAGAGGAGGTCGCGGAGGAGGAGTAGTCTTCCGTTCGCGCCTTAAAGGTAAGGCAATTCGTTAAACCGCCGGTGCCCGTACCCATGGAGCCCGGCAGTTATAAAAAGGTTATCCTGCGTGAAATAAGACACGCACGACAAAGGAGGAATCGTGGGAGTTATCGGTTACGGTCTCGGTGTTATCGGCGCTGGTCTTGCTATCGGCCTGTCTGCTCTGGGTGCTACGGGTGCTATGGCCCGTCAGCCTGAGGTCCAGGGCCGCGTGTTCACCGTCTTCATCATGGGCTCCGCCTTCGGCGAGGCTCTGGCTCTGATCGGCTTCGTTGTCGCGCTGATCGTTAAATAGCACGGAGCGTCAAGTATGAATCTTTCATCCCAGAAGAGCGCGATCGCACTCTCCGCGTCCGCGGCCGCGCTGCTCATGCCGGTTTCCGCGTTCGCCGAGGACGGCGCCGCCGGTGCGGACATCCTCATCCCTAAGATGGCGGAGTTCATCCCGGCGCTTATCGCCTTCCTGATTATCTGGATCGTGCTGGCCAAGGTCGCCCTGCCGGGCATCATGAAAACCATGGAGGAGCGCGGCAAGAAGATCGAGGAGAGCCTCGACGAGGCCGAGAAGACCAAGCAGGAGGCTATCGCCAAGCGCGCTGAGTCCGACTCGATCGTCACCGACGCCCGTCGTCAGGCTGCCGACATCGTTCTCGAGGCCCGTAAGGACGCCGAGTCCGAGCGCGCCCGTATCATCGAGGCTGCTCACAAGGAGGCCGAGGAGATCATCGCCAAGGCCCATACGACCGTCGAGGACGAGCGCAAGTCCATCTACGCCGGTGCCGCGAGCTCCATCGCCGACCTGTCCGTTGCCGTCGCCACCAAGATCGTGGGCGAGGCACTCGAGGACGATTCCGAGCAGAAGAAGCTCATCGAGCGCTACATCCAGGAAGCAGGTAGCCTGAATGCCGACTAGCCGCTATCAGGACAAGGTACTCGAGACCTACGCGCGCTCCCTTTTGGAAGCCGCCAAGGCCGAGAACCATGTGTTCGAGGACCTCGAGATGGTCGAGCGCTTGGCTTCTGCCAGCCCCGAGATCATCGCCGTGCTCGACACCATGTCCAAGCGCGACCAGCTCGACCTTCTTCCCAAGGTGGCAGCTGCCTTTAAGTATGTTGCCGAGGAAGACGAGGATGTAGTGGGCGTGACCGTCACCACGGCGATCCCGCTCGACGACGAGCTGCGTCAAACCATCACTAAGAAATGCGAGCAGGACTTCGGCCGCAAGGTATTCCTTATCGAGCAGGTCGACCCGTCTATCGTGGGCGGCCTGGTGCTCGAGGCCCGCGGCGAGCGTCGTGACATTTCCGTCAAGACGCAGCTGCGCATCGCGCAGGAGACCCTCGCAAACTCTGCTAATTCGTACGGAGGTGAAGCCTAATGTCCGAAACCCTCAATGCCCAGGATATCGCCAAGAAACTGCAGGAGCAGCTCACGAGCCTCTCCGCGACGGTCGATACGCATGAGGTTTCAACGGTCGACGAGGTAGGCGACGGCATCGCGCGCGTCTCCGGCCTCAAGAGCGCCATGGCAGGCGAGCTTTTGGAGTTCAAGAGCTCCGATACCGGTGAGACCGTCTTCGGCCTTGCCCAGAACCTTGACCGTGACGAGGTCGGCGCCGTTCTGTTTGGTGCCGTCGACTCCATCAAGGAAGGCGACGAGTGCCGCACCACTGGCCGCATTATGGATATCCCCGTGAGCCGTGCCATGCTCGGCCGCGTCGTCAATCCGCTCGGCCAGCCCATCGACGGTTTGGGTGACATCGTCGCCACGCACCGTCGCCCCATCGAGTTCAAGGCTCCCGGCGTCATCGATCGTACCCCGGTGTGCGAGCCGGTTCAGACCGGTCTGCTCGCTATCGACTCTATGGTGCCTATCGGCCGCGGTCAGCGTGAGCTCATCATCGGCGACCGTAAGACCGGTAAGACCGCCATCGCCATCGACGCTATCCTCAATCAGCGCGGCAAGGGCATGGTCTGCATCTATGTCGCCATCGGCCAGAAGGCCTCCACGGTTGCCAACATCCGCGAGACCCTCGCTCAGCACGGTGCGCTCGACTACACCATCATCGTTTCGGCCACCGCTGCCGATTCCGCCCCTATGCAGTACATCGCGCCTATGGCCGGTGCCGCTATCGGCGAGTTCTTCATGTACAACGGCGAGGACGGCAAGCCCGCCAGCGAGACCAACCCCGGCGGCCACGTGCTCGTCATCTACGACGACCTGTCCAAGCAGGCTGTGGCCTACCGTCAGATGTCGCTGACGCTGCATCGTCCGCCCGGACGCGAGGCCTATCCTGGCGACATCTTCTACCTGCACTCTCGTCTGCTCGAGCGTGCCGTCAAGATGTCCAAGAAGAACGGTTACGGCTCCATGACGGCTCTGCCGATCATCGAGACCCAGGACGGCGACGTCTCGGCCTACATTCCGACCAACGTCATTTCCATTACCGATGGTCAGATCTTCCTCGAGAGCAACCTGTTCAACGCAGGTATGAGACCAGCCGTAAACGTAGGACTTTCCGTATCCCGAGTCGGTGGTGCAGCCCAGACAAAGGCAATGAAGAAAGCATCCGGCAGTATTCGTATCGATCTTGCACAGTACCG
>CABSZR010000074.1 GCA_902482185.1 uncultured Collinsella sp.
AGAAGGACGTCGTGAAGACCTGGTCCCGCGCGTCCACCATCTTCCCCGAGATGGTTGGTCACACCATCGCCGTCCACGACGGCCGCAAGCATGTGCCCGTGTATGTTACCGAGTCCATGGTTGGTCACAAGCTCGGCGAGTTCGCGCCGACTCGTACGTTCCGTGGCCACAAGGCCAAATAGGGGGTTAACCGTAAATGGCAACTAAGTCTATTGAAACTGAGGCCACCGAGGTTCGCGCCGTCGCTAAGTACGTGCGTGTTTCCCCCAGCAAGGCCCGCCTGGTGGTCGATCTGATCCGCCACAAGCCTGTCGCTCAGGCCTTCGACATCCTCCACTTCTGCGACCGCGCCGTCGCCGTGGATGTCGAGAAGGTTCTCCGTTCCGCCGTTGCGAACGCCGAGAACAACAACGGTCTGCGTGCCGACAACCTGGTTGTCGCCGCTGCCTATGTTGACGAGGGTCCGACGCTTAAGCGCATCCGTCCCCGCGCCAAGGGTTCCGCTTCTCGCATTCTGAAGCGTACTTCCCACATCACCGTCGTCGTTGCTCCTCGAAAGGAGGCGTAAAGCTGTATGGGTCAGAAAGTCTACCCCACCGGCTTCCGTCTTGGCATCACCGAGAACTGGCGCTCCCGCTGGTTCGCAGAGAAGGATTACGCTAAGACCCTCGGTAACGATCTCGAGATCCGCAAGTACCTCGAGAAGCGTCTTTCCCGCGCAGCTGTCTCCCGCGTCGAGATCGAGCGCGCTGGCGACAAGGTGAAGGTCATCATCCTCACCGCTCGCCCCGGCGTTGTCATCGGTAAGAAGGGTGCCGAGATCGATACCCTCCGCACCGAGCTCGAGAAGGTTGCTGGCGTCTCCAAGGGCCAGCTCTCCGTCGACGTTGTCGAGATCAAGCGCCCCGAGCTCGACGCCAACCTCGTTGCTCAGTCTATCGCCGAGCAGCTCGAGGGCCGCGTTGCCTTCCGTCGCGCTATGCGCAAGGCTGTCCAGTCCGCCCGCAAGGCCGGCGCTAAGGGCATCCGTATCCAGTGCTCCGGTCGTCTCGGCGGTGCCGAGATGGGCCGTCGTGAGTGGTACCGCGAGGGTCGCGTGCCTCTGCACACCCTCCGTGCCAAGATCGACTACGGCACGGCTGTCGCCAGCACCACCATGGGCGCTTGCGGCGTGAAGGTCTGGATCTACCTGGGCGAGAAGCTCCCGGGCCAGCCTGTTCCCAACCCTGCACTCGAGGGCTCTTCCCGTCCTCGTCGTCGTAACTCCGAGAGGAGGGGTCAGTAGTGCTTGCCCCTAAGCGTATTCTTCACCGCAAGGTGCAGCGTGGCTCCATGAAGGGCCAGGCCAAGGGTAATACCGAGCTGCATTTCGGCGAGTTTGGTATCCAGGCTCTCGAGGCCCATTGGATCACCAACCGTCAGATCGAGGCCGCTCGTATTGCCATGACCCGCTACATGAAGCGTGGCGGTCGTGTGTACATCACGATCTTCCCCGATAAGCCCATCACCAAGAAGCCTGCTGAGACTCGCATGGGTTCTGGTAAGGGTAACCCCGAGGAGTGGGTGGCCGTCGTCAAGCCCGGCCGCATCATGTTCGAGGTCAAGGGCGTGCCCGAGGAGGTCGCTCGCGAGGCTCTGCGTCTTGCACAGCACAAGCTTCCCATCAAGACCAAGATTGTTGCTGCTAAGAACGCTGAGCAGCGCATCGAGAAGGAGATGGCTGAGGAGGCCGCTCTCGAGGCCAAGTGGGCTGCTGAGGACGCCGCCGCCGCCAAGGAGGAGAACTAATGAAGCCCGCAGAGATTCGTGAGCTCTCGGACGCTCAGCTCGTTGAGAAGCTGAAGGAAATGCGCGCCGAGCTCTTTAACCTTCGTTTCCAGATGGCCACCAGCCAGCTGGACAACACCGCTCGCGTCAACACCGTGAAGAAGGACATCGCTCGCGTCCTCACGGAGCAGCGCGCCCGCGAGATCGCAGCGGAGAAGTCCGCTGTCGCCGAGTAGGACCTAAGGAGAGAACATGACTGATTCGCGTAACTCGCGTAAGGTCCGTACGGGTGTCGTTACCTCCGTCTCCGGTGCCAAGACCATTGTTGTCACCATCACCGAGCGCAAGCGTCACCCCAAGTACGGCAAGATGATGACCAGCTCCAAGAAGCTGCACGCTCACGACGAGGAGTGCACGGCTGGCGTGGGCGATACCGTCCGCGTTATGGAGACCCGTCCTATGTCCAAGATGAAGCGTTGGCGCCTCATCGAGGTCGTCGAGCGCGCTAAATAAGCAGTCGCTCTTACGACTTGTACGTTTCCGAAGATGTGCGTATGCCTGGCTTGCATACCACGGGCCGTATAAAGGCTGCGCACCTCTCTTCGGTTCTTAGTTCGGAGGAACATCTACCATGATTCAGATGCAAACCATGCTGAACGTCGCCGACAACTCCGGCGCTCGCAAGATTCGCTGCATCAAGGTGCTTGGCGGTTCCAAGCGTCGTTATGCAGGCATCGGCGATGTGTTCATCGGTGCTGTCCAGGAGGCTACCCCTGGCGCCAACGTCAAGAAGAAGGACGTTGTCCGTTGCGTCGTCGTTCGCACCGTTAAGGAGATCCGCCGCAAGGATGGCTCCTACATTCGCTTTGATGAGAACGCCTGCGTTGTCATCAACAACGATGGTTCGCCCGTCGGCACCCGTATCTTCGGGCCCGTCGCTCGCGAGCTTCGTGACAAGAAGTACATGAAGATCGTCTCGCTCGCTCCCGAGACCCTGTAGTTAGGGGAGATATATGTATATCAAGAAGGGCGATAAGGTCCAGGTTCTCTCTGGTAAGGATCGCGGCAAGCAGGGCGTTATCCTGCGTGCTCTCCCCGCAGAGAACAAGGTCGTTGTCGAGGGCGTTTCGGTCGTCAAGAAGGCCGTCAAGCCCAACGCTGCCAACCAGCAGGGCGGCATCGTTTCGCAGGAGGCTCCCATCGATGCCTCCAACGTCAATCTCGTTTGCCCCGAGTGCGGTAAGGTTACCCGCGTCGGTCACGAGAAGGACGGCAAGAACAAGCTGCGCGTCTGCAAGAAGTGCGGCCACAAGTTCTAAGCTGCCCGCAACATCAAGTTGCTAGCAAAGGCCCGGATGCCCCACGGCACCCGGGCCTTTTTCTATCCCCACTCATTTGGGACAGACTTAAATGAGTGGCCGTTGAAATGCCGGCACCTGGGGGCGTTCATTTTCTGTCGGCAGCTGGGGACGACCATTCATTGGGGACAGACTTAAATGACCAGTCGTTGGGGGGGACAGTCTCTATGTGCCGGCAGTTCGGGACGATCCTTTGATGTCTGATGCCCCCAGAGGGGTGAAGTAATACAGCTGGGTCTGTCTTTTAGGGCTTTGGTGTTCCGCCCCTTTATGTTTCACAAGGATCGTCGCATGCGCATTTACGCGCATAGTCTTGCGCGACAATGCGCATAGCCGCGCAAACATCTGCCAACTATGGCTAAATAATGACCGATAAGCAAATAAATACGCAAACACGAGCAGATACGCGCGCAATTGTGCGACTATAGGTTTGTTAGAAATGAAGGACTTCCGATGACTCAGGAGGCACATCATGGCAGATTCCAAACAGGCTCCGCTCGACGCCGAGGCAGCCGCAAAGGCGGCGTTTGCCTCGGTCCAGAATCAGCCGTTCCCAAACGACATCTTTACGGCTCCCGAGCTTCGTTGGGCTGTAATTGGGTGTGGCGTTATCGCCAACCAGATGGCTCAGTCTCTCGCCCTTGCCGGCCGAAAGCTCGCGGGCGTTGCCAACCGCACGCTGTCCAAGGCTCAGGCTTTTGCAGAGCAGTATGGCGTTGAGAAGGTCTATGGCACGGTCGAGGATCTCTACGCCGATCCGGACATTGACGCAGTCTATATCACCACGCCGCACAACACGCATATCACCTATCTGCGAGCCGCTCTGGCAGCTGGCAAGCACGTGCTCTGCGAGAAGGCCATTACCCTCAATTCCGCCGAGCTTGACGAGGCCCGCGCCATTGCCGACGAGCACAACGTGGTCCTTATGGACGCCACCACGGTGCTTCACATGCCCTTGTATCAGGAGCTGCGTCGTCGCATGGATGTCGGCGAGTTCGGCCGCATGAATCTCGCTCAGCTCAACTTTGGCAGCTATAAGGAGTACGGCGACCTGACCAACCGCTTCTACAACCGTAGCCTTGCCGGTGGCGCCATGCTCGACATTGGCGTGTATGCGCTCTCCGTTATGCGCCTCTTTATGGCGAGCCAGCCCGCTGAGGTTGTCTCGCTGGGCAACACCTGTGAGACCGGTGTCGACGTTGCGGGCGGCATTGTCTGCCGTAACGCCGAGCAGCAGCTGGGTGTTGTGAGCCTTACGCTCCACTCCAAGCAGCCCAAGCGCTCGGTCATCAGCTTCGATAAGTGCTACATCGAGGTCAACGATTATCCGCGTGCCGATCACGCGACCATCGTGTGGACTGCGGACGGCCACCGCGAGGAGGTCCACGCCGGCACCGAGGCTTACGCCCTGTGCTATGAGATGGCCGATCTTGAGAAGGCCGTTGCCGGCGACGACTCCAAGCGCGAGCTGCTGGATTATGCTTATGATGTTATGGAGCTTATGACCAAGCTCCGCGCCGACTGGGGAGTCGTGTACCCCGAGGAGGAGTAAGCGATGCTTGCGGAAGATAGGCTCAATGCGATCGTGTCGATGGTGCAGCAGGCCGGCTCGGTTACCGTGCCGGAACTTGCCGAGGCCCTGGGCGTGACACCGTCCACCATTCGCCGTGACTTGCAAACGCTCGACCGCGCACACCGTATCGCCAAGGTACACGGAGGCGCGACGAGTCTGGAGCGCGCGCATGTGACGCGCGACCTGACGATCGGCGAGCGCAGTGATCTCCATAACGATGACAAGGAGCGCATCTGCGCCCGTGCTGCGGCCCTGGTGGAGCCCGATAGCTTTGTGTATATCGATTCGGGCTCCACGACCCTCAAGCTCATCGAGCATCTTCCGCGCCTTGAGGGCGTCACCTATGTGACTGATTCCGTGCTTCACGCTCAGCATCTCGCCCTGCGCGGGATGCGCACCGTTGTGCTGGGCGGCGAGCTCAAGCCCGAGACCGAGGCGCTCGTCGGTCCCGATGCCTTGGCAACCCTGGACCGCTATAACTTCAACTGCGGCTTTTGGGGTTCCAATGGCATCGCCGCCGAGCAAGGTCTCACCACACCGGATATCGAGGAAGCGCAGGTCAAGCGTATCTCGATGCGCCATACCGCCAAACGCTTCGTAATCTCGGACGCCAGCAAATTTGGCATGGTGGCGCCCGTCAAGTTTGCGGACTTCCGCGACGCAACGATTATTACCGCGGGTGAGGTGCCAGCCAAGTACCAGTCGATGGACAACGTCATCACGGTCTAGCGATGGGACAAGGCCAAAACCACCACAAAGGTGCCTGTCCCCATTGTGGTGGTTTAGGGCTCCCAGGGGCAGGGGGCTTCGATGTGGATGTGCTCGCCGGTCACGGGATGCGTGAAGGACACGCTGTGGGCGTGGAGCATCAGGCCGCAGGGGCGCGGCGTTCCGTACAGGTCGTCGCCAACCAGGGGATGATGCTCGCTTGCCAGGTGCACACGGATTTGGTGCTTGCGGCCGGTGAGCAACTCGACATCGATATACGAGCGCGCGGGCAGGCCACGACGGCTCTTAAGGCGCTTGAGCACCTTCACGCGCGTCTGCGACGGCTTGCCGCTGGCGCCGACGCGCATCTTGCGGCTGTCGTGGCGGTCGCGGGCGATGGGCTTGTCGATGAGCTTCTCGTTCCAGTCGATCTTGCCCTCGGCCAGCGCCAGATAGTGCTTTTCGAAGGCGTGGTCGATCACCATCTGGTCAAAGGCGGGCTGCGTCTGTTTGTCGAGCGAAAACAACACCACGCCGGTGGTGTTGCGGTCCAGGCGGTTGAGCGGCTGCATGTCGGTCGCGGCAAAGCCGTCACCCATCGCCAGCAGCAGGTCGCTGGCGTAGTCGGTGAGCGTGCGCTCGCCGGTGCCGTCGCCGTGGACGATCATGCCGGCGGGCTTGTCGATGGCCATGAGCCAGGCGTCGCAGTAAAGGACTTGAGGTTCTTCGTTCACGTGTAAGCCTTTCGGTTAGCTAATTCCCACAAACATGCAGCCCGAGGTGGCGCCGCGCAGGCGGGCGGCGGGCTTGCGGCCGGCTTGAGCCGCCTCGACGGCGCGACGGACGCGGGCGACGGCACGGCCCACCTCATCCGTTTCGAGCAGCGTTCCGTCCACCATGAGACGACGTACGCCGGCATCGAGCAGCTGAGGAACCTGAGGCGTGAGGTCGATGGGGTAGGCGTCGTACAGGCGTGAGCGGCCGTGGATGTCGGTACGCACCGGCATGACCTTTCCGTCGATATTCTTGAGCGAGAGCTTGCGGGCACGCAGGCGGCAGTTGGCGCAATCGTGGATGCAGCCGTTGGCAACCTGCAGAATGCAATGCTCGCTTGTCATGACGCGCGGGCGGCCAAAGACGGTGATGCCCAGAGCCGCGGGCGCGGCGGCGCCGAGCGAGACAATCTCGTCGAGCGTGATCTCGGGCGAGAGCCAAAACGCACCGGCTCCGCGCCCGGCAAGCGCCTCCATGCAGGGCGCGTTGTGCACCGGCAGGCAAGAGCGAATCTCGGCCGTGGCGCCAACCTGGGCGGCCAGGGCAAGCTCAGAGATGTTGCCAATAGCGACCGTGGCGCCGGCAACAACCCACGGGTCGACGCGTACGTGGTCAACGGCGCGGCAGACCTCGTCGAGCACGGGTACGATGCCCTGCTCAAATGCATCGGCGGGGGAGAGCCCGGCCGCATCGAGCGCGTCGGTGGTCATATAGATGCGCGTTGC
>CABSZR010000075.1 GCA_902482185.1 uncultured Collinsella sp.
GGCGTTCACGCTTCACACTGGATGATACAATGTACGGGCCGGCGGGCGAAGCGGGGAATCGCCATCGTCCACGCGGCCGCGCTTGCGAATGCGACCCGCGTTGAACAGCATGGCCTCGGCCAGCGTGGTCTTGCCGGCATCGACATGCGCCAAGATTCCAACGACCGCTTGCTTCGACATGGCTCTCCTCTTATTACGAGCCCATCGCACGCGGCAACGGGCGTTCACGCTTCACACTGGATGATACAATGTACGGGCCGGCGGGCGAAGCGGGCCCTATCCCCCGACCGAGCTCATCGCCCTGCGTTGCCGCGCGGCGATTTTCGTAGGTTCGCGCCTTGCGAAAGCCGGCTTGCAAAACAGCGTAGCGAACGAAAATAGCCCCACCCGGGGCCATTTTCGTTCGTGCAAATTGTTGATACGCGTCCCCGCTCTTATGCCTCGCGCAGCCAGTCAAACGCAACACGCGGTGTACCGTCGGACACATACACGATGCCGGCGCGCTCAAACCCCGCCTTGAGGCTCGCGCCCTGCATGGGCAGGTTGTCCTGATGCGTGTCGATGCGCAGGTGATCGGCACGCTCCTTGGCAAAGGCAAACATCGCAGCCGCGATACCGTGCACGGTGCCGTCGGATGCCACACGGTGCAGCACGGCGTACGGAGTGTCGCTACGCCATTGACCGTCCTCAATTACGTCATAGCACTCGTCCGGGCCCGGTAAAAAGGCAAACGTCGCCACCACGCGGCCGTCGACTTCACACACATAGCTGCCACCGGCAGCGATATCGGCAGCCAGCTGCTCGGCAGAAGGCGTGCCCTCGGGCCACTGCGTGGCGTTGCCATGCGCGCGCATAAAGGCGCGGGCCGCGTCATAGATAGCCATGACAGCGGGAATGTCGGTATCGAGGGTTTTTCTGATCATCACGCGGCGACCTCACGTTTATTGGTATCACTTTGATTGAGCAATGATACCAACGTTTGGAGAGGGGCGCGATGCAGATGGGGAGCAAAAAGCGAGCCGCCTGGTCAAAAGCAAAAAGCGAGTTTTTGAGCACTGCCACCGGCGGCGATATGAGCGACCTGTTTGCACGCGAGGACGAGCGCCGCGACGCCCTGGACGCCGAGCGCAATGAGGCCTGGCGCTACAAATCGTGCGAGCGCAAAAACCGTTACGACACGCGCGTCGAGGCCGAGGCAGTTATGGCCGACTGCGAAAACCGCGGGCGGCGTGGTTTGGCCTGCTACAAATGCGAATACTGCGGCGGCTGGCACCTGACGTCGCACCCTTGGAAATAGGGACTGCATCGGCACGGCACTAGCGAAGCCCCGGTAATCGCACGCAAGCTACGGGCGCGGCGGCACCAAAACATCGTAACGAACGGCCTTGCCCGCAAGTTGATAGCTCGGCTTAACGCCGGCAAGCAGTGGCCCCTTCACCGGTCGCTTGATAACGACCTTGCGCGGGCGCACCGCAAGCGCAGCTTCAACCAGCGTCTCCTCATCGGCGCACGGCTGTTCCAGATGATGCAAGAGTTGGAACTTCTTTTTGACCGCCGCGCTCTTGGTGCGTTCGGGAAACATGGGGTCCAGATATACCACGTCGGGAGTCGCGAGCTCGCCCTGCTCGATTAGCTCAGTTACATGGTGAAGGCCGGCAATGCTGTCCTCGCCGGCATGTAAGCGCATGCGCGCCACAGCTGTCGCAAGCGCCGGATCATCTGCCGCGCGATCCAAGGCATCCTTGAGGAGCGCCGCGATCACGCAATCCTGTTCATATAGATCGACGGAAAAGCCCGCGGCAGCCAGCAGCAGCGAATCCTCGCCAAAGCCTGCCGTGGCGTCAATCGCCCATGGGCTCTCGATGCCTTTTGTGCGCGCGGCCTTTACCAGCAGCTCTTGCTGCAGACGGCCCCGCTTGAGCCGCGGAAGCATGCGGCCAAAATCGGCACGCAGCTCCATCGTGCCGTCGGTGAGCGTGAGGCCCTCGGGCTTCCCGGTCAGCTCAAGCCCCGCGGCCCGAGCAACAGAAAAGGGATCGACGACACCCATGGGTACTCCTTAACAAGCTAAACGAATACGTGAGCGCCGTTCATGCCAGCACCCAACCGTCCGCTATTGTCCCACATGCGACATGGCCCACAGCATCCCAATGCAAAGCACCGCCATCAATCCCGTGCACACGGCAGCGATCGCAGAATCACTTATGCGCCTTCCCAACGACCGCGGTTCACGCACTTGCCCTGCTCCGTACATCATGGCTCCTCCTTGAGACCAGCTCTTACCATGGACCCATCATCGCAGCGCCGCGCATACGCTGCCATCGATTTGACTTACGCCCAGCTTTCTTTTTTGAAAGGTTGGACCGTGCGGGCAAGAGACGCTTTCAAACGCATGCATCGCCGCGTTGAACTACAATGTGCTTCACCATATGTGCAGTACATTGGGTGCGCCAAGTTGGCGTACTCGTATCGAAAGGACCAGCCATGAGCTTCACTCGCAAGACTCTCAAAATCCTTGCTCTCATCTACTTTGTTTTGGGCATCGCCAGCCTCGTCACCGCCGGCGTCGGTATCGCCACGGGCGGTCTCGATTCCACGTACGGTTCGTACGCCACGCTCGCAGCGGTCGTGCTTATCGCCAAGGGTCTCGTCGACCTTGCCGCAGGCGTCGCCGGTATCAAGGGCGCCAACAAGCCTTCGCAGGTGGACGGCGCGTTTAAGCTCGGTATTGTTGCCGCGGTCGCCACGCTTGCCCAAGCGGTGCTCACGCTTCCCGCGTTTGGCGGCGACGCCATCAACTTTGGCGCCTTTGTCATCGTGGTGTACGACCTGTTCTTTGTTCAGCAGGCACACGCCGTTAAGGCCGAGAACAAGGACCGCCTATAAGCGCTCGCTTCTCATAACCTCTGCAGCCAAGCAACTAAAAAGGGCCGATCGCGCATCTCCGCGGTCGGCCCTTTACGTTTGCCCAGACAAAACCTACCAAAACAAACCTGTCCCTTTTTGGCAGGTTGTTAGCTGTGGCGGTACTCGGCGATGATGAAGTCGATGTCGGTCTGAAGGGTATCCAAATTTGCCAGGCGCTCTTTGTCGGCAGGGCGTGTGCGATAGTAGTACGGCGTCATCTGGAACACCGCCTCGATGTCCGCCTGGGTCTGAAGCGTAATGTTCGCAGACACCCGCTGCGTTCCGACTAACTCGAGCTCGGTGGTCTTCGGCAGCTTCTCATCGTTAAGGTACGGCGTGTCGTAGAGTACCTCCTTGAGCCCAAACAGATGACGGGCGCCCGGCACCACGGTGTAGAGCGAGCCCTCTGGCGCCAACACGCGGGCAAACTCGCGCTCGTTAAAGGGAGCAAAGAGCTCGGTCACCATATCGAAGGCGCCATCAGCCACGGGGATGTCCTTCATGTTGGCCACGAAGTAGGTCGCATCGCCGCGCTTGGCGGCAAGGCGTACCATCTCTTTGCCCAGGTCGAAACCGTAAGCATCCACGCCCGGCACCGCGCCCATGGCGCTGGTGTAGTAGCCCTCGCCACAGCAAATATCGAGCAAGGTCATGGGGCCGTTCGCAGACGTGGCGCGCCCAGACACCCGCTCGCACACCAGCTCGACCATCGCATCGCGCAACGGCGCGTAGTATCCACGGTTCAGAAAGTCACGACGGCTGCGTGCCTGCGACTTGGGATCGCCCATGGAGTCGCCGCTCTTGGACGAGCGCAGCAGATATAGATAGCCCTCGCGCGCACGGTCAAACCGGTGTCCGCCCGCGCATGCAGCACCGCGCTCATTGTCCACCAAAGGCTCATGGCAAACGGGACACAACAACATGGCAACTCCTTAGCGCGAACAACACAACGCCCACCATTGTCGCACGCCTTCCCCACCTAGTCATTGGGGACGTTCTTGAATGACTAGTTAGAAGAGATAAGGAGTGTCCCCAGCTGCCGACAGAAAAGGAACGTCCCCAAGTGCCGACTGGTTGCATTAGGAGTATCATCATCTGCGCAAATAAGCACGAAAGAGCATATTAGAGATTGAGAGCATATGGCTGACACCGTATCTAAGCACATTGACATGACCACCGGATCGCTGTGGCGCAATGTTCCCCTGTTCGCCTTCCCTGTGGCCGCCACGAGCATCCTGGAGCAGCTGTCGAACCTCATCGCCACGGTCATCATCGGTAATTTCTCGGGCGACCAGGGAACCCTCGCCATGGCGGCGGTCGGCTCCAATGTTCCGCTTACCAGTCTTATGCTCAACCTGTTTATTGGCATGTCGCTTGGCTCCAACGTGGTCATCGCCAACGCTATCGGCCGCAACGATCAGAACATGGTCAAACGCGCCGTCCATACCTCGATTTTAATGGCGCTCGTGGGCTTTGTCGTCATCGCGCTGGGCGAGATCTTTGCCGAGCCCATGCTCGCCGCGCTCAACGTTCCCGCCGAGACCATGCCGCTCGCCTCACTCTACCTACGCGTCTTTTTGCTCAGCATGCCCTCGATTTTGCTCTACAACTTTGAGGCCGCGATCTTCCGCTCCGTCGGCATCACCCGCATGCCGCTGCAGGCGCTTGCCGTGTCCACCGTCCTCAACATTGGCCTGGACCTCATCTTTGTCCCAATACTCCACTGGGGCGTCGCGGGCGTCGCCATCGCCACCGCCATCGCCTACACCGTCAGCGCCGCTACGCTCTTTATCCGCCTGCTCAAGACCGACTCCGTCGTCCGCGTCACCCCGCGCGACCTGGCTATCGACCCCGTCGCCCTCAAGCGCATCGTCAAGATCGGCCTGCCCGCCGGCATCCAAAGCGCCGTCTTTGCTGTCGCCAACATCATCATCCAGTCTGCCATCAACAGCTTGGGCACCGAGGTCATGGCGGCATCGAGCGCCGCCATGAGCCTGGAGTACGTGTGCTACAACCTGCTCAACAGCTTTAGCCAGGCTTGCACTACCTTTGTGGGACAAAATCACGGCGCCCGCCAGATCGACCGCTGCACCAAGACGCTCAAGGTCTGCCTGGTCGAAGGTGGTATCGTTGCACTCACCACGATCATCGTTATTGTCGGCCTGGGACGCGAGATCTTGTCGCTCTTTAACAGCGATCCCAACATCGTCTCGATCGGCTATATCCGCGTGTGTTCGATCTTCCCGGCGTACGCCTTTAGTATGTTCTACGAAAACATGTCAGGCTACCTGCGCGGCTTTGGTATCTCGCTCACGCCCGCCCTCATCACCATGATCTGCGTCTGCGGCATCCGCTTCTATTGGGTGTTCTGCGTGTTCCCGCACTTCCGCACCTTTGCGAACATCATGATGGTCTACCCCATCAGCCTGGGCACCACGGCGTTCTTTATGGTCGTGGCGGTACTACTTTGCCACCCGGCACGCACCTATCGCGCCACCCAAGCCAAAGCGACAGCCCGCTAAACACCGCACTCAACGCCACGCCAGTCATTAATTGACAATATGAGAGCTCATATAGTCGATAAAGCGCCTCGTGGCGATGGGCATGGTGTCCCAGCTGCGCCAAGCGGCCACCACGTCGCGCGAGGGGGCATGCACGATGGGACGTACGCGAATATCGGCACGCATGCCCTCGACGGTACGACGGTAGAGCATACTCACGCCTAGACCCTCCTCGACCATCGCCATGATGGTGTAGTCGTCGGTCACCTCACTCGTCACATGCGGCGACAGCCCATGCGCCGCAAATGCATCGAGCACCAGACTCTGTTCGCCCTCATCCAGCAGCACAAACGGCTCGGACGCCAGATCGGCGAGCGTCACCTTTTCCTTTGCCGTCAGCGGATGCGCGGCCGGCAACAATGCTACCAACTCGTCGTGATAGACCACGCGCTTCTCGAGCCCCGCGGTAAAACCGCGTGCCGTAAAGCAAAAATCAACCACGCCATCGTGCACCCACTGGGCGTTGCGCGTGTAATCGCCCTGCTTAAGGGTAAAGTGTACCCCCGGGTGCAGGGCCCCAAAGTCGCGGATCACGCGCGGCAACACGGTTCGACTCACGTTGGTAAACGTCGCAATACGAATATCAGTCGACGAAAGCCCCAGCAGCTCCTGACGCTTGCCCTCGAGCTCGGCCTCGGCAGTCACGATCTGGCGCAGGTACGGCAGATATTGCTTACCGTCGCGCGTAAGCGAAACGCCCTGCTTTCCGCGCTCGATAATCGTGGTGCCCAGCTCGCGCTCGAGTGCCTTGACGGCCTGGCTCACCGCACTTTGCGTATAGCCCAGCTCGTCCGCCGCGCCCTTAAGACTGCCGCAATCGACCACCATACATACAATCTGATACCGCGATGCCATCGTGCCTCCACATCGATGTAGCTGTAAAACGTTTTGCCAGGACTTTTCCCGCCAACATTAGCATTTCTTAATCATACTGAAGATACATTCGCTTTACTACATCCACATCTGGGAGCAGAATCCTTTTTGCGAAACCGTTCTGTAACAAAAGGAGTCCCATGGATCGCAAAAAAGCAATCGCGCTCTCATTTTCTGTTCCCGTCGCATGGGGCTTTTCGTACCCCCTCATGAAGATCGGCATGGACAGCATGAACGCCACGAGCATCGTTGCGCTGCGCTGCATCATCGCCTTTGCGGCCTGTCTGCTGCTCTTCCACAAGCACGCGTTTCGCATCAACCGCGACCTTATGGTTCGCGCCGCCATCATCGGTGCCATCATGGCAACCGAGCTCACGTGCATGTGCCTGGGCTCCAGCCTCACCTCCGCCTCCACCGCCGGCTTTTTGCAGAGCCTGACGGTCGTGATCGTGCCGTTTGCCAACGCCGCCCTGCTGCGTCGCGCCCCCGAGCGCAAGGTGCTCATCGGCACGGCCATCGTCACCTGCGGCATGCTGCTGCTCTCGGGCGC
>CABSZR010000076.1 GCA_902482185.1 uncultured Collinsella sp.
GGCCCTTGCGGCCTAGTCGCTATTTAGGGCGTCCAAGATTTGGGGCGCGGTTCATGGTGGCGGGCTTTTTGCATGTCGCGCGTGGGATAGAGCGCATGCGAGAGGAAAGCTCGGCTGCTTCGGACGGTTTTGGAGGGGGTGCCTGAGAAGACCGAGATCATGCACATCGCCTAACTGTGGTTTCTTCCATTGTCATCCATCCGCTACTCAGCAGGTCGTCCCTAAACCGTCCGAAACAGCCGAGTTTTGGAAACCGACTCCCTCGGGGGATAGGCTGAGCATCACGTTGGGACCATTTACCATCCGCGGTCTAGCTGCTTGCGCGCTGCACGAGCTTGACGGGGACAAGCGTCTCCATCTCGGGCTCCTCGCCGCGCAGCAGGGCGAGTAGGGCCTGACATCCCTCATGCGCGAGGCGCTCGGGGAAGCGGCGAATGGTGCTGATCTGCGGCGTCGGGATCTGCGCGTACACGGAATCGTCGAAGCCGATGAGGCGGACGTCTTCGGGTACGCGCTTGCCGGCCGCAACGAGCGCCCGCAGCGCACCCACGGCAGCGTGGTCGCTATGGGCAAAGATGCCGTCGACGGGGCACCCTGTGGAGAGGAAGTCGGTCACGAGCTCTTCAGACTCGATGATGCTCGGCTGCTTGCCCGAGACAAACAGCTGGTAGTCGCGGCGCAGCGGCATCCCATGCGCGGCAAGCGCCCGCTCGTAGCCCATCTGGCGTTCGTTTCCGGGGTAGTTGGCCGTAAAACTCGAGATGCTCAGGATGTTCTTGCAGCCGCGCTCGATGAGGTGCTCGGTTGCCATGTAGCCGCCGCCGATGTTGTCGGAACCCACGTGCGGGAAACCGAGGTCGTTTTCGGGCGCGCGGTCGATGCAGACCACGGGAATGCCGTGGGGGACAAATTCGCCGTCGAGCCTGCGCAGGCCTGAGATGCAGATGATGCCATCGGCTTGTTTGCTCGCAAGCGTACGGAAGTAGTCGCGCTCACGAGCGGGGTCGTTGGCGCTGTTGCAGACAAAGACCGAATAGTCCTCGGTGGCGAGCTCGCGTTCCACATGCAAGGCGATCTTGGAAAAGAAGTCGTTTGAGATATCCGGCACGATCATGCCGATGGTCCGGGACTGGGCCACGCGGAGGCTCTTTGCCGCCATGTTCGTGACGTAGCCGTATTCCTCGATGGCGGCTTCCACACGCTTGCGGGTGTCTTCGGAAAAACGGCCACTGCCGTTGATGACGTGGGAGACCGTGGCGACGGACACGCCGGCCGCTACGGCAATCTGGCGCATGGACGAGCTCTTGCCGGGTGTGGGCATGGGGCCTCCTGCTGTTTTCGGGTGGTTAACAGGTTAACTGAGATTGTAGCGCATGCGTGATGCCGCGATGGACTCCATTTGCCCAGCCTATAAACTACGCCGTTGAACAGGCAATATTATCCGTATGGAGGACTTGGGTAACAAAACGCCGCCGTTTACTCGACGGTATGGGACCGCTTGTCGCCAGCGGCTGCAAGGGCTCTCAGTCCAATGTGGATAAACGTTTAATCTGCAAAGCGTCAAAACATCGGCTCTCAATACGTCAAACGCGAACCCTCAACGGAGGAGTGGGGTCGAGAGCGCTGTGGAGGTGCGCAGAGAGCGGTTAATAACACTCCGGAGAGCGATCACATAGAAACAGGGCAGGCACCTCGGCGGCATCGGTTCGCTGAGGTGCTTTCTGGTAAGCTAAGAACCGGATTCACACGCGCCCGTCCAAGCTGGACGCGCCCATTGGAAGGGAGACCCATGGAGGCTTACAAGCAAGAATTCATCAAGTTCATGGTCGAGTCCGACGTGCTTAAGTTTGGCAGCTTTACGCTCAAGAGCGGGCGTCAGTCCCCGTTCTTCATGAACGCCGGCGCCTACGTGACGGGCTATCAGCTCAAGAAGCTGGGCGAGTACTACGCTCAGGCCATTCACGACAACTTCGGCGACGATTTTGACGTGCTGTTTGGGCCTGCCTACAAGGGTATTCCCCTGGCTGTCGTGACCGCCATTGCCTATCACGAACTGTACGGCAAGGAGGTCAAGTACTGCTGCGACCGCAAGGAGGCCAAGGACCACGGTGCCGACAAGGGCAACCTGCTGGGCTATGAGCCCCAGGACGGCGACCGCGTGATCATGGTCGAGGACGTCACCACCTCCGGCAAGTCCATCGACGAGACCTATCCCAAGGTTAAAGCCGCTGCCGATGTTGAGATTAAGGGTCTGATCGTCTCCCTCAACCGTATGGAGGTCGGCAAGGGCGGCGTGACCACCGCCCAGAAGGAGATCGAGGCCAAGTACGGTTTCCCCGTTGCCTCCATCGTGAGCATGGCCGAGGTCGTCGAGACCCTTTACAACCACGAGATCGACGGCAAGGTTGTTATCGATGACGAGCTCAAGGCCGCCATCGACGCCTACTACGAGCAGTACGGAGCTCGGGAGTAGGTAGTTACGCGGGTTTACCAACCCGCGTAACCAGTTGACGCTGCAAGCCCGCCAGAGCGGCAATCTGCCTTTCAGCTTCGGCGGCATGACCAGAAGGTCAATGCCGCCTCGCTTCAAGGCACCTTGCTCGCTCTGGCGGGCTTTCGCTGACTTTTGCTCTACCTGCGGTGTTGGCGGGGTAGCTAATTTAGGATGGGGCTCTTTTAGCTGCCCGCAAAGTAGTCATTGGGGACGTTCTTGTTTGACTAGTCGTTTAAGAACGTCCCCAACGACTACAAGCTCTCCAACCGCGAGGCCGAGGTTTTGCGTCTGGTTGTGCTGGGCAAATCAAACCAAGAGATTGCTGACGAGCTGTTCCTTGCCGTGGACACCGTCAAGACCCACATCCACAACATCTTGGTCAAAACCGAGCAGCAAAACCGCACCACGCTCATCCTCCACTTTTGGAAGCGATAACCTGCTAAAAAGGGACAGGTTTATTTTGGCAGGTTTTATCTGGGCAAACGCCAACCGCCGCAAGGGAGCTGCTTTCCCTCGCGGCGGTTTTCTGGCTCACGCTTTCTTTCGTCTCAATCTGTAACATATGGAGACCAAATCGCCGTCTTACTGTTACAGATCGAGACGAGTTACAGAACGCGCGTCGAATAATCTCAATCTGTAACAGGTAGAAGCGTTTTTGCCAGTCAGATGTTACAGATTGAGATAAACGAAGGAGCGGTAGCGTTAAACAAGTCCGCCACAAAGTTATTCGGAGAGATCCGATCCTAGAGTTGTCTACCAGGTACGATATGTGCACTGATATTTTGTCTCAAACCCGGGCATCCCGTTGCCGCGTGGGCTTAACGCTGCACCCGTATAGAGAATCGTTTGCCCCGTACGAGAATACGAAGTTTTGAAAGACAGCCTCTTGTATGTCTGGTCGAAACAATCAACATTCTCGCTCGGGTGGTTCGCAGTGGAGAACGACTTGTAAGTGTCCAAGACGTCCGCTGTCACAAGACGACAAGGCGCGACAGAACCTGCATCTGGTTTCGCCGTCGCACAAACGGGAATTGTGACCATCGACAGGGTAAGCATAAAACATGCGAACATTGCCTTCACAAAGTTCTTCGTTACATGGCGTTTCATGGTTATCTTCCTTTCCTAGTTTTACTGTCGTTCGTCTTGAAAAGCTGCGCGTATACATTACCGATCCACTTCGAATCACCTCCCATTTCTCTGGTAACGACACGCGAGTCATCCCCTGTGAGCAATACGGAGGCATCGCAGAGCGATTCGAGGTTTCCGATAAGATGAGAAGAGATAATGACATGTGCTCCTCTACCCGCTTCATCTCTAAGAGCATTCGAAACAATCGCAACGTGTCTCACATCAAGTGCATTCATGGGCTCATCCAAAAGGACGACTTCGCAATAGGACATATACGCCATCGCGACATTAAGTAATTGTCTATTTCCATCAGACAGCCTAGATACGGGCGTATTCTTCAACCCAGTCAAGTCAAAGCGATCAAGCACTTGGTCCAAAGTGCGAGGTGAATGCCAAATTCTCCTGCATCGGTCGAGATGAAAAGCGACGGTCATGTATGGAATCAATAGCGACGGCCTATTCGGAACCAAAAAGAATACCTTTCTCATTTCCTCACGGTCGACGCATACTTTTGCATGAAAACAGAGAGAACCTGACACGCGCACTGATGGCCCAGCATCTCCCCAAAGAGTATTCAGTAGCGTAGTCTTGCCATGTCCATTTGGCGCGACAAGACCCCATATCTGGCCAGCGGGCATATCAAACTGCAATCCCTTTACCAGCTGGTTTTTTCCAACCGTCAACGCATCCAGCGACAGAGAGAGCAAGCTTTTCTCGCCCAAACTATCCGGGCGAATATGGTTCCAGGCCCAGCGATTCTTGCTTTTTAGACACGAAAACGAAATGACCCCCAACGCGCAAACAGCAAACGCGCCCATCACGGCAAAGAGGCAGTGCGATGCACTGGCTTCAGGAACGAGAGATACCTCCGCTCCATTGGCGTAAGATGCGCCGCCGAGCGCAAACGAAGAGGCAGAATAGCTCGACACCATATACGGCAGCAACGCATGCCATGGAGCATCTTTGCTCGCATAAAACGGAAGCTGGCTTATGCCCCCCACAAGAGCGATCACCATGGACGAAATGGCCCTGTTTCTGCTTCCGGCGTACACGCACACGCCCAAGCAAGCAAACATCATCGACAGCACAGCTTCAAAGACGGCAAATAGCCCTAGCTGAACTAACACAGTTCTTTCGACTACGTCACCATACTGAATGAATACGACTGGGTACTCTGTCTGACCTACACCGTTAAACACCGTTGCCAATACAAAACAGGGAGCCAACGCCAGAACCAAAACCAGCATCGATGCAATACCAGAGACGAGAACGCGGCATGCATTCATCTCTAACTTTGACAACAACGCTCGATCGTAGAACCGCTTTCCATCCCCCTCAAGCGACATATAGAGGACGAGGACCGGGACCAAAAGCCACGCTATTGCAGGAACAGCGCCGCAATAATATGCGAGAAGAATCATCCCGGGCATTTTTGTTGTTGAGTCGTACGATTCCGGATGGGCCAGCATCGATATGGCTCGGGGAAGACGTTCTTGGGCTTCAAGCGATAACTCCGAATCAACACCATTCAAATAACCGAGTCGGTATTCCTTGAGCAATAGATTGTCGTAATCGGCAATCGCATCGTAATACTCTCTGGAGTCCGCCTTGCTTTCAAGCGCCCGATCAAGGCACGCCCTTTCGTCGGCAATGATGCTGTTGAGCTCCTGTGGGGCAGTGTCATAAACGCCGTCAGAGACTTGAGAGACCAAAAGGGCTCTCTGGTCTTCGATGGAAGCTCTACCATATAGATAATCTGCTCCCGTTGGAACGGATAGAAATACCGGGATGCAGAATACGAGCGCGAGCAGCGCCGTCAGCAACATAATTCCCCGGTTGCGCGCAAGAACTTCTAAATTAAGCCGTACATATGTGAGGCAATCACAGGTCTTCACAGCAAGCACCTCCGGTTCGCAACACACGAGTCGTCGGACCCGTTGTCCGGAAGTATCGCCTTCATCGTCAGAACTGTCTGTAGACGTGTAGGATGGATTTACAATCTTATTTGTCTACAGGCTTCTACCTGCTATTTTCTATAACATCTGCCATAAGACTAAAAACCCTATCTCTAAGTTCACGCTCCGAGTGAACTCCAAGCAAGGCATAGCTCTTGCTCTTGGCCTCTTTGACGGTTCCCCGAGCAACGTTAAGATGCGCGCAAATCTCGGTGGTTCTATTGCCATCAAAAACGCATGTCATGATATCGGCATAAAGCGGCGTGAAACCAAGCCTCAAGAAGGCCTCACGCACGGTATCGCGTCGATCACCCACCCGAACCGTATCTTTCGAACGCAAGAATAGCAGCGAATTAGCCATAAGGATAAGTACGACAAGGAACGCAGTCACGCGTAAGGCAGGCATAAGGCCGCCAACGGCCTCACCGCTCCCAACGGACTCAAAGAAAATGTACAGTCGACTTACCACATCGTGAACCCAGAACGCTGCTCCAGCACCCACAGACACCGAAGAAAGGGTGAGTTCAGGCGAAAGGCACAAGTGCATTTCAGACATCCACCGTATAGCCGCACGGCAACACAGGGCCACAAGCACTATAGCTATCGATAGGATTATCGCATCATGCTCAAAGCCGAAGCATACGAGGATTTCCTCGATGCCCATTCCAGACGCATACATAAACAGGAAGCAGACGAAGACTATCCTGCAGTTCTGATTGAACGATGAGGACCCCAGCGATTCTGAACGGTGATCATGGCCTTTTGTTGCGTCAAGATGCCACGCATCCTTTGACAAGAGAAGTCCAGCCGTCGCCTCTGAAATGCTTTTATATCCGGTTTTAGTCAAGGCCCGCGACAAATAGGTACGGGCAGTAGACGGGGAAATGTCCAAGGCAGAAGCAATCTCCTCGTACGTTTTTCCCTCTATCCTCATAGAGAAAACCGCGGACTCCCTTTGAGAAAAACCCGAAGCCGTAGGGATATCGGCAACTGCAGAGTGTTTTCCTCCTAATTTGGCGGCCGCAGAAAAAGCGCTCGTTAAGTCAGGGAAAAATCGCGTTATGGCCCTGGCAAGGATACTGCCCAAAACGGTAACCAGAAGCAATACGATCTCTTGATGCCCACCAAAGCTCAGGAGCACAGCTCCGATGTTTATATTGCGCGAAAACAAACAATCCGTATCGAGAATAACGGCGGCATTACCAAACGCAAGAGGTTCGACGAGCAAGGCAGCAACCCCCATCT
>CABSZR010000077.1 GCA_902482185.1 uncultured Collinsella sp.
TGGTCTTGACCGGCTCGTCGGCCACATGCGCCGAAGGCTCGGTATTGAGGACCACGCCCGTGTAGACATTGCCGTCGCGCGTGTAGACGGTGCAGTTCTCGCCATCGGCCGTAGACCACTGATGCCCGCCGAGCGTCGTGGGGCGCAGGCGACCATTGTCCTTAATGGAACGCACCATGGCGCCCAGGGTATCGACATGGCTCGCCAGTACGAGCGGCTCACCCTCGCCACCAAGCTCAACGAGCACGTTACCCTTATTGGAACGCTCAGGCCCAAACCCCATATCGCGCAGGGTCTCCATCAGATAATCAGTCGCCGCACGGGTATAGCCCGTCGGCGAAGCAATAGAAGTCAGTGTCTTAAGCTGTCCCGCGATATAGGAGAGCGTCTCCTCTAGAGAAGCATCGATTACAGAAGCCATGTGCATCCTTCCAAGCAAAACTAAGACCGAGTCCCGATTTTAACCGTTCTGCACGCGCAAGGCTCTGGGAGCCGAGCCACCTCCAGACGTCCTCGCGCCGATTTTGCGCACGCGCACGGCTTACAATCCCAATCTTGCATAAATCCTATCGGTATCTGCATAGAAATGAGGAGTCTTTTTGCTTCGTCTCAGGGTACCCCACCTTGGGCCGTGCAAAAAACGGAGTATTCAGCACCGTGGGCCCCAACGGCCCCATCACGAACGACAAAACGACGTGGTTACAGCAGTGTTGCAGGTCGTCGCAAAGCAAAAACTCAGTAACAACCCCCTCCACTCATCGATAGCCCGCCCACAATGGCTGTCGATGAGCGCCTGCGGGCCACTACGGGCCATTCAAAACGTTATGCATTTTTAAGAGCTTGCTGAATACTCCCAAAAATGCACGCTGGGAAGTGCACCACCTATCCGCAGCGGGCAGTACGCCTTGGTTTTGTCCGTCTCAGGGCATCGACGCAGCACAAAAAGCCCCGCCGTGCGTAGCACGGCGGGGCCAGCGGCACGTCAAAAGACCATACACCTACGGGCGAAGGACCACCAAACTGGGCTAGGCAGCCGGGCAGATCTTCTTGAAGAGCTCGATGACGTCGTCGAGCGTGGCCTCGCGGGGGTTGCCCGGGAAGCAGGCGTCGGCCATGGCGTCCTTGGCGAGCACCTCGATCTCGTCGGCCTTCATAGCCTCGCAGACGTGCGGGATATTCACGTCGGCGGAAAGCTGCTTGACGGCGGCGATAGCGGCGTCGGCAGCCTCGTCGGTGCTCATGCCCGTGGTGTCAACACCCATGGCAAGGGCAACCTTGGCCAGGCGCTCAGCGCAAACCGGCTTGTTGAACTCCATGGCGATCGGCAGCAGCATGGCGCAAGCGACGCCGTGCGGGGTGTCGTAGTGAGCAGACAGGGTGTGAGCCATTGCGTGGTCGATGCCCAGGCCAACGTTGGAGAAGCCCATGCCGGCGACATACTGGCCAAGGGCCATGCCCTCGCGGCCGGAGCCGGGCTGGCCGGACTTGGCCTCGGCAACGGAGTCGCGTAGGTTCTCGCTGATCAGCTTGATGGCCTCAAAGTGGAACATGTCGGAGAGCTCCCAAGCGCCCTTGGTGGTATAGCCCTCGATGGCGTGGGTCAGAGCGTCCATGCCGGTGGAGGCGGTCAGGCCGGCGGGCATGGAAGCCATCATGTCGGGGTCGACGACGGCGACCTCGGGGGCGTCGTTGGTGTCGACGCACACGAACTTGCGGACCTTCTCGGGGTCGGTGATGACGTAGTTGATGGTCACCTCGGCAGCGGTACCGGCGGTCGTCGGCACGGCGATGGTGAACACGGCGTGGTTCTTAGTGGGAGCAACGCCCTCGAGGCTGCGGACATCGGCGAACTCGGGGTTGTTGATGATGATGCCGATGGCCTTGGCGGTGTCCATGGAGGAGCCGCCACCGATGGTCACGATAGCGTCAGCCTCGGCGGCCTTGAAGGCCTCGACGCCGTCCTTGACGTTCTGAATCGTGGGGTTGGGCTTGATCTCGGAGTAGAGGCTCCAAGCGATGCCGGCGGCGTCGAGCTCGTCGGTCACCTTAGCGGTAACGCCAAACTTGACCAGATCGGGGTCGGAGCAGACGAAGATCTTCTTGTAGCCGCGACGCTGGAGCTCGCCGGGGATCTCCTTGATGGCGCCGGAACCATGATAAGAGATGGTATTGAGAACGAAACGATTAGCCATTGATAGCCTCCCATCGTGTGCGGGGCACCCATTACGCCCCGCGCTATAAGTCCCATCCTAACGCTTTTGAAACAAAAAACGCGTGAGAACGTCAAAAGTGTTAAAGCGTTTCAACAGAATAACGGAGCCCTAGTCCTTCCCTCCCGACAGCAGCGAAGGCTAGATTATAGGAGCAATCGCCCAAAGAATGCGACCGACTCAGTCTATAAATTGTTTCTGTTTTAGCAATATATGTTTGACAATACGTTTATAAAAAGATACTTTGTAGTGAATAACATGCATGCAGCAAATAACGTCATTCATTTTGTTAGAAATTGCCCATGCGGTTATTGCAGCTGCATCTACTGCAACGTACAGCGTAATTCTCCGCACGAAGCAAAAGACGGTTCCAATTCGATCGAGGCGATGACACGTGGTGGCTAGTGGTCCTAAATCGAGCAAGACGGCTACAAACGAATATCGAATCTCAATTGAAGGTAACCCTTATCCGCATACTCTGGCCCTCATCAACCCAGCGGGAGACAACCTCAACATCAAAAAACATGGGTTCACGGGTCCACTAGGACAGCTATTGAGTCTTAAATACACCGTTTATGACGATGCAAATGAAAAACTCTTTACTATCGTCGACGGCGGTTTTAGCAACATGCCCAGGGTTGCGCTCATCATCGAACACGAGGAAGTTGCGGTGTTCGATTATGGCCTAAACAGACTTGAGATGAAGTGCGTAACGAACATACCGAATTACACAATAAAAGGTAACTTCCTATTTGGAGATTACGATATATTCAGCCAACGGGAAGTGAAGCTATCTTCAGTTATCGTCCTTCAATGTGATAAACAATCGTGCTTTAGCATACAGGTTTTGGATAAAGCCGAATTAGCCGCCGCAATTGGAATACCTACAGCCATTGCCCTTCTTAGGGCTCGGATTGAAGAGCATCTCGAATAAATCGCAAAAAGCAGTTCGTAGCAACATTCAGGAGCTGGATAGTTTTTTCTGGCTCCTGAATGTTGTTACGAACATGCACCTTAGCGCTTAAGACTCGCGGTCTGCCAGTCAGCTATGATGCGGGCCCATTTCCTGTGCAAATCGCGCTCGCGGTCGATGAACATGATGGCAAACGCGATAAACAGCAGCAAGCTCGCCACGACGATGGCGTGCAGGCCCATGCGCTCAATGCACCAGTTGCCCAACACGGCGCCAAACACAAAGGTAAAGATCACGCCAAAGTACAGCAGGCCGTTTTCCAAAAAGCCGCGCCTGTGGGTGATGATGTAATCGTCCACGTTTTGCAGCGCGTTGCGCAAGTTGCCGATACACATGGTCGTAGCGATGCCGTGACCGTGGATCTTGCGGAAGCTCTCAACTTGCATGCCGCAGGCAAACGAGGTGAGGCAGTTGGCGAGCAGGTTGAAATTGCCGCCGGGGATAAAGCTCACGCCCAGCAAGATAACGGCTTCAAAGAACACCGTCACTTGGCGCCAGTGAATCACGCTGCCAAACCGTTCGTGTACCAGGTCGGCAAGCATAATGCCCACGGCAAACGACACCACGGGGAAGAAATAGCGTCCCGCAAGTGCCCAGTTGCCCTCCGAGATGCTCACGCCCACGAGCAGGATGTTGCCTGTCTGCGCGTTGGCGAAAACATGATCGCGCCCAATGTACGAATAGACGTCCATAAAGCCACCGGCGAGCGCCAAGATAATGCCAAGCTCGATGGACTCTGATATCTGTTTGGCACGCTGCATCGTCGTGCATCCTCCTTGTTGACGACCCTCTCGTGCGTTGGCGGAAACATAACCGCCGTTCATACTGTAACCCATTGACAACATGGCGTGCGCGCGAGACGGGTTCTCCAACGCGCAGATACACAGTCTGGAAACAAACGACTGGCTCAGCGACGCTCTCACTCACCAGCTCATGTACTCCACCAGTCTTTTTAGCGCCGTCCCAAAAAGACTGGTTACAATTACGTGCAACATACAGACACCGGGAGGGATCGTGGCAAAAAAGCCTCAGCACGCTCAGAACAGCCAACGCGAACAGCAGGGCAAACAGGGCCAGCAGCAAAAGCGCGGCGGTAAGGCGCAGGGCTCGCGACCCACGCATGCCTCTGCAGCGCCCGCCCGCCCCTGGCGCCCGGGCCGCGATAAGTTCCTCCCCGTCAGCCGCGCCGACATGGATGCGCGCGGCTGGGACCAGTGCGACTTTGTCTACATCTGCGGCGACGCCTACGTGGACCATCCCAGCTTTGGTATGGCCATCGTCAGCCGCGTACTCGACGCACACGGCTACAAGGTGGGCATCATCTGCCAGCCCGACTGGACCGACCCCGCCAGCATCACGGTGCTCGGTGAGCCGCGCCTGGGCTTTTTGGTCAGCGCCGGCAACATGGACTCCATGGTCAACCACTATTCGGTGACCAAGCACCGTCGCCATACCGACGCCTATACCCCCGGTGGCGAGGAGGGGCACCGCCCCAATCGTGCCGTCACGGTCTACGGCAACCTCATCCGTCAGACGTTCAAGGACGCTCCCATCATCATCGGCGGCATCGAGGCAAGCCTGCGCCGCCTGGCTCACTACGACTACTGGCAGGACAAGCTCAAGCGCTCGGTACTGCTCGACTCGGGCGCCGACATCCTCATCTACGGCATGGGCGAGCACGCGATTGTCGAGATCGCCGACGCGCTCGACGCGGGACTGCCCGTCGATCAGATCACCTATATCAACGGCACCGTCTACCGCACGGGTTCGCTCGACGAGGTCTACGACTACGACCTGCTGCCCAGCTGGGACGACCTTACCGCCGACAAGCTCAACTACGCACGCAGCTTCAATGTGCAGCAGCAGAATATAGACCCCATCACCGGACACCGCCTGGTAGAGCCCTACCCCAACAGCGTCTATGTGGTGCAGAACCCGCCATCGGCGACGCTCACCACCGATGAGATGGACGAGGTGGCCGAGCTCCCCTACGCACGCGATTGGCATCCCGACTACGACGCGGCAGGCGGCGTGCCGGCCTTTGCCGAGATCAAGTTTTCCATTAGCTCCAACCGTGGCTGTTTTGGCGAGTGCTCGTTTTGCGCCCTCACCTTCCACCAGGGGCGCGTGCTGCAGATGCGCAGCCACGATTCGATCATGCGCGAGGCCGAGCTGCTCACGCGCGATCCCGAGTTTAAGGGCTACATCAACGACGTGGGCGGACCGACGGCAAACTTTAGCCGCCCTGCCTGCGACAAGCAGCTCAAGCACGGCGTGTGCAAGAACAAGCGCTGCCTGTGGCCGAGCGTATGCAAGAACATGGTGGTCGACGAGAGCGGCTACACGCAGTTGCTGCGCGACCTGCGCCAGCTGCCGGGCGTCAAGAAGGTCTTCGTCCGCAGCGGCATCCGCTTTGACTACACCATGGCCGATGCCTCGGACGAGTTTTTGCGCGAGCTGCTGGAGCACCATGTCTCGGGCCAGCTGCGCGTAGCGCCCGAGCATGTGAGCGACGCGGTGCTGTCCGTGATGGGCAAGCCGAGCCGCGCCGTCTACGACGCGTTCTGCCGTAAATTTGAACGCCTGAACCGCGAATACGGACTCAAGCAGTATGTGGTGCCGTACCTGATCTCGAGCCACCCCGGCTCAACGATGAAGGAAGCTGTGGACCTTGCCGAGGCCGTGCGCGACATGGGCTACATGCCCGAACAGGTGCAGGACTTCTACCCCACCCCGTCCACCATGTCGACCTGCATGTACTACACCGGCGTGGATCCACGCACTATGCAGCCGATCTACGTGGCGCGCGACCCGCACGAGAAGGCCATGCAGCGCGCGCTCATCCAGTATCGCAAGCCCGAGAACTACAAGCTCGTGCGCGAGGCGCTGGAAAAAGCCGGCCGCCGCGATCTGATTGGCTACACCAAGCATTGCCTGATTCGCCCCGTGCCGCCACGCCCGGGCGAGACGTCTGCTGGCGGTGGGCATGGCACCGGTAAGAAGGGCGGCAAACCGCATGGCGGCGGCGGCAAGGGACCCAAAGGCAGCAAGGGGCACAGCGGCATGTCGCGTGCGCAGAACACCGCAGGCCGTAACCGCGCGGCCCAGGGACGACAGGGCGCCAACGGAGGCGGACGCCGCAACTAGGGCAGCGGTGCGCTCGCTGCGTCCATCCCACACGCGTGGCGCAGCGAGCGCATCGCCTCAACGAGGATGACGCCGGCGATAGCGACCGTAATTGCCACGTCGAGCGGCGTGTTCACAAACCAGAGCAACGCCATGAGATACGACCCGGCGTTAAAGGCAAAGTGCAGCAGGATCGTGTAGCGGAGCTTTCCGGTCGTCACGAGCACCCAGCCAAAGATGAGGCCGGCGGCACCCGCGTAGCAACCTTGCACCCAATTCATGTGCATAAAACCGAAGATTGCCGCCTGCAGCACAATCGCCGCGGCGATACCCCACGTGCTTGGGGCCGCCCAGGGCACCATGGCGCCGTCCTGCGCGTTCGCACGACGCCGGCGCTTCCAAAGTGGGCGGCACTGCGGATTAAACGCTCGGAGCGAAAACTCAAAAATAATGCCGCGCACCAGCAGCTCTTCACAAA
>CABSZR010000078.1 GCA_902482185.1 uncultured Collinsella sp.
GGTAACGACTCGTCACGCCAAAGCGCGCGCTTGCCACCTGCTTGATCGCGGAGTTCTTGGAGTCGCCGTTGGCCAGCGGGGTCTCGCGGCGAGGGTCCTCGCCGCCCTCGCCGGAGTTGGAGCGGCCGTGCAGGCGATTCATGGCGATGGCCATGCACTCGTGCGCCTCTTTGCTGATGGAGCCGTACGACATGGCTCCGGTGTTAAAGCGGCGGACGATGTTGAGCGCGGGCTCGACCTCGTCGATCGACACCGGGGTGCGGCCGCTGTCGTCAAAGTCCAGCAGGTCGCGCAGGCGCACGGCGCGGCCGGTGCGGTGCAGGCGGGCGCTGTACTCCTTAAAGGTGTCGTAGCTGTCCTCACGGCAGGCGGTCTGCAGCAAGTAGACAGTCTGCGGATCGATGAGGTGATCCTCGCCGCCGAGCGGGCGCCACTTGGTCAGGCCCAACGTGGGCAGCTGATCGGGAGCCGGGCTCTTAAGGATAGCGAGCGCGGCGTCGTAGCGCTCGTTTTGCTCGCGCTCAACGTCCTCGACACCCATACCGCCCACACGGCTCACCGTGCCGGCGAAGTACGCGTTGACGAACTCCGGCGTAAAGCCAACGGCCTCGAAGATCTGCGCGGAGTGGTAGCTCTGCACCGTGGAGATGCCCATCTTGGACATGATGGAAACGATGCCGGCGGTCGCAGCCTTGTTGTAGTTGGCGATGCCCTGCTCGGCCGTCACGTCCAGGTCGCCGCGTGTCGCCAGATTGCGGATGCACGCATGCGCGTTGTACGGGTAGATGCCGCTTGCGGAGTAGCCCACCAGCGCCGCAAAGTCGTGCGGAGACACGGCGTCGCCGCACTCCACCACGATGTCGGCAAAGGTACGCACGCCGGCGCGGATCAGGTGGTTGTGCACGCAGCCCACGGCGAGCAGCGACGGCACGGGCACCTCGCCCGCAGCGGCGCGATCGCTCAGCACCACGATGTTCACGCCGTCGCGGACCGCAGCCTCAACGTCCTCTGCAAGCTGCTTGAGCGCAGCCTGCAGTGCGCCCTCGCCGGCGTCGCGGCGGTAGACGGCACGGAAGCGGCGAGTCTTAAAGCCCACGCGGTCGATGGCGCAGATGCGGTCAAACTCCTCCTCGTTGAGCAACGGACGCTCCAAGCGCACCAGCTGGCAGGCCGTACGGGAATCCTCGAGCAAGTTGCCGTGGTTGCCCAGGTAGAGCGTGGTCGAAGTCACCATGTGCTCGCGCAGGGCATCAATCGGCGGATTCGTGACCTGGGCGAACAGCTGATAGAAGTAATCGAAGAACGAGCGCGTCTTCTTGGACAGGCAGGCCAGCGGCGCATCGATACCCATCGAGGCGAGCGGCGCCTTGCCCTGCTGGGCCATGGGACGCACGACTTCGTCAACATCATCCCAGTGATACCCGAGCTTGGCCATGCGCACGGCGGCGGGCACCTCGGCATCCTCAGCAGGCGCGGGCGCGGCGGGCTTGTCGAGTGCGTCGACGGTCAGCGTCTCCTCGGCGATCCAGTCGCGATAGGGCTTTTCCTTGGCGTAACGGGCGCGCAGCTCGTCGTTGTAGATGACGCGGCCGCGGGCAAAATCGACCTCGAGCATCTGGCCCGGTCCCAGGCAGCCGCTCGTCAGGATGTTCTCGGGGCTCACCTCGATGGTGCCCACCTCGCTTGCCAGCATAAAGCGACCGTCGCGCGTCACATAGTAGCGGGCGGGACGCAAGCCGTTACGGTCGAGGGCGGCACCCAGCGTGCGACCGTCGGTAAAGGCGATGGCCGCCGGGCCATCCCACGGCTCCATGAGCATGGACTGGTAGGCATCGTAGGCGCGGCGCTCCTCGCTCAGACTGTCGTTGTGGTCCCACGGCTCGGGCAGCAGCATGGATGCGGCGCGCGTGAGCGGACGGCCGTTCATGACCAAAAACTCGAGCACGTTGTCCAGAATCGCGGAGTCGGAACCCTCACGGTTGATGATGGGCATCACGCGCTCAAGATCGTGCTGCAGCACGGGGCTGTACAGGTTGGGTTCGCGGGCGCGAATCCAGTTGACGTTGCCCTTGAGGGTGTTGATCTCGCCGTTGTGGATGATAAAACGGTTGGGGTGCGCACGCTCCCAGCTGGGCGTGGTGTTGGTGGAGTAGCGCGAGTGAACGAGCGCCACGGCCGTTTTGACGGCGGCGTCGTTGAGGTCGATGAAGAAGCGGCGCATCTGCGTGGCGACCAGCATGCCCTTGTACACGATGGTGCGCGAGCTCATGGAGCACACATAGAAGATCTTGTCGCGCAGAGCAAACTCAGCGTCGGCCTTCTTCTCGATGGTGCGGCGGCACACGTATAGGCGGCGCTCAAAGGCATCACCGGCGGGTGTGTCGTCCGGACGGCCCAGGAAGGCCTGCAGGATGGTAGGCATGCAGGCGCGGGCTGTCTCGCCCAGATCGTGCGGGTCGACCGGCACCTCACGCCAAAAGAGCAGCGGAACGCCGGCTTCGGCGCAGCCCTCCTCAAACACGCGGCGGGCATCCTCTACGCCCTTCTCGTCCTGCGGGAAGAACAGCATGGCCACGCCATAGTCGCCCTCTGCCGGCAGAATCTGGCCGCACTTTTGGGCCTCTTTACGGAAAAAGTGATGCGGAACCTGGAACAGGATGCCGGCGCCGTCGCCGGTGTTCTTCTCGAGTCCCGTACCGCCGCGGTGCTCCAAGTTGACCAGAATGGACAGCGCGTCGTCCAGAATCTGGTGATGGCGCTCACCGTTGATATCGGCGAGCGCGCCGATGCCACACGCATCGTGGTCGAATTCGGGGCGATAAAGGCCCTGCTGCTGAGCGGAATCTGCCTGCATCGCGATCCTCCCCTAGATATTTAGACAGTCAGTTGACTAGGCATACTAGGAGCATCGCCGGCCCGTTGTGTTTCCCACCCGTTTCGAAACAATCGCGTAACGCGCGCCCTGCGAGTGGACACCGCCGAGCTCAAGGGCGGCAGCAAGGGCCCCCAAGTTCGGCCTGTAAGCTCGCCGCTTCAAACATCTCAATCTGTAACAGGAAGACCCAATTACGACGACTAACTGTTACAGATTAAGATGTTTTTGAGAGACGGATCCGAATGTCTCAATCTGTAACACAAAGGGCCGGTTTTGGCGGTCAGCTGTTACAGATCGAGATTTTCCATAGGACCATTTCTTCCTGTCTCGATCTGTAACACCTAGGCCCAATTTCCATCCTTAGTTGTTACGGATCAAGACATTTCGGCAACTCCTTTCCCCATCCTATTCAAATACAACAATTTTGTTAGTCTCGGTTAACCTTTAAGCCTAAAACGGGTACCCTTTACGGCGTCAAACAAACGGCACGCAGGAGTGCACCATGCTCAACCATCTCAAACAACACTTTGGTTCCCGGCGCACCGGTGGTCACGGAGGCCTAGACATTGCGCGGCATATCGGCCCCGGGTTGCTCGTCACCGTCGGCTTTATCGACCCGGGCAACTGGGCCTCCAATATGGCCGCGGGCTCGCAGTTTGGCTACGCGCTGCTGTGGATCGTCACGCTGTCCACGATCATGCTCATCGTGCTGCAGCACAACGCGGCGCACCTGGGCATCGCCACGGGCATGTGTCTTGCCGAGGCCACGACGCGCCACCTACCCCGCCTCGTCGGGCGTGCGATACTCGGCAGCGCGTATCTAGCCACGGTCGCCACCGCCATGGCCGAAGTCCTGGGCGGTGCGATCGCGCTCCAGATGCTCTTTGGACTGCCCGTGCGCGCCGGCTGCGTCATCGTGGCCGCGGCATCGATGGCAATGCTCATGACGAACTCCTACAAGCGTGCCGAGCGCTGGATCATCGCCTTCGTCGGCGTGGTAGGACTCTCGTTTTTGGCCGAGCTTGCGCTAGTCAAGGTCGACTGGCCGCAAGCCGCCGCAAGCTGGATCACGCCCAGTATGCCCACCGGCTCTGCCGCGATTATCGTGAGTGTCCTGGGTGCGGTCGTTATGCCCCACAACCTTTTTCTGCACTCCGAGGTCATCCAATCCATGCACTTCGAAGGCCAAGGCGAGCAAGTTATCGAGGAACGTCTGCGCTACGAGCTCTTCGACACGCTCTTTTCGATGGGTGTGGGCTGGGCAATCAACTCGGCCATGGTCATCCTGGCCGCAACGACCTTCTTTGCGCACGGCATTGTCGTAGACGACCTCGCCGTCGCAGCGGCCACGCTCTCCCCCATTCTGGGCCCGGCAAGCTCGACCATCTTTGCAGTGGCACTGCTGTTCGCGGGCCTATCGAGCAGTGTGACGGCGGGCATGGCAGCGGGCACCATCACCGCGGGCATGTTCGATGAGGAATACGACATCCACGACCGACATTCCTCGATCGGGGTGGCGGCCTGTTTCGCCGGCGCAGTAGCGGCGTGCCTGATCGTCCCGAATCCTTTTGAGGGTCTCATCTGGAGTCAGGCGCTGCTGTCGCTTCAGTTGCCGATTACGGTCTTTGTGCTCATACGGCTCACCAGTTCGCCCCGCGTCATGGGCAAATACGCCAACTCGCGCCCGCTCAACGCGCTGCTCGTAGGGATCGGCGTCATCGTGACGATTCTCGATGTCGTGTTGTTGACAGGGATGTAATTGGGATGGCGTGACTGTCCAGATATAACGTCTCAATCTGTAACACGTAAGGCCGTTTTAAACCGTCAGATAAATCAAAAGGGTCCCGGCCGGAATATCCGGCCGGGACCCTTGGACAGAGCTCTGTATAGCTAATCGCCGTGTGTCTACGAGTTACTCCTCGACGAGCTCAAACTCATCGGGGCCGACGCCGCAGACCGGGCATACGTAATCCTCGGGCAGCTCGGGCGTGTCGACCTCAACCTCGTAACCGCAAACGGTGCACACGAACTTATACGTCTTCTTCTCCTCAGCCATGATGTTCTCCTCTCGAACGCGACTGGTGATGTACTTCACTTATTAGTATAGATTCTCAATAATATAATGCAAATATTTTTAGAACATTTCTAGCCTTGATACGACGAAGCCTTGGGCGGCGTCTTGCCCTTCAAGACCTTGTGATAGTAGTCATAGGTCAGCGGGGCCTCGCCGCTCAAGCGCTCGGCGTCCTCCACCTCGCCGATAAAGAGCAGGTGCGTGCCCACATCCACGGTATCAATCAGACGGCAGCTGAACAGCGCCGCCGCGTGCTCGGGCACATAGGGCATGCCCAGAGTGGTCTCGTGGGTCTCGTACTTGGCAAACTTGTCGTAATCGCTGCTGGTGCGGAAGCCAAAGTTGCCAATGTAGAGCATATCGGCCGTCTGATCGATCACGGTCAGCGCAAAGGCCTTAGCCGATACGATTACGCCGGACGTGACATTTTCCTTGTTCACGGCAATCGAGATGCGCGGCGGGGCGGATGTCACCTGCACTGCTGTGTTGATAACGCAGCCGGCACGCAGCCCGTCCGCCGCGGCGCTCACCACGTACAGGCCACTCGGCATCGTAAAGAACGCAGTTTTGTCCATAACGATCACTCCCCTAACCCAGGATTGAACCTCATGGATGTATGTACCCACAAAAAAGGCGACGCCCATAACGGACGCCGCCTTTGAGACATATGTGTCAGAACAGTAAGAAAGATGAGACGCCCGCAGTTGCGGTGAAATAGGGACTGAATAGTCCCTCAATCAGGCAAAACAGTCCGTATTCCACCGCAACTTATGAAGGGTGGTCAGCGATTGCGCTCTTTGAGGGCGCGGTCGATCTCGCGTTGGACATCACGCTTGGCCATGTCCTCGCGCTTGTCATAGAGCTTCTTGCCGCGACCCAGACCCAGCAGCAGCTTTACGCGGCCGTCGGTATTAAAGTAGAGCTCCAACGGAACCAGCGCATAACCACGGTTGCGAAGTTTGCCGTCAAGAAAGTCGATCTCCTTGCGGTGCAGCAGCAGACGACGCCGACGGTCGGGATCGCGATTCCACACGCCACCATGGCTATAAGGGTGGATATGCAGGCCGACGAGCCAGCACTCCCCGCCGCGGATCAGCGCGAAGGTATCGGTAATCTGGCAGGCGCGCTCGCGAATCGACTTGACCTCGGTGCCACTCAGTTCGATACCGCATTCGAACGTCTCATCGATAAAGTACTCGTGATGTGCCGAGCGATTCTTGGAAATGAGCTTGCGCTCGCGCTTACTGGGCATCGCCGGCCTCCTTGGCGCCATCGGCGTTTGAGCCCGCAGCCTCGCGCTTTGCCTTGCGCTCGGCATTGAGCTCAGCATCGCTCTCGCGCACCAGTTTGATAATCGCCGCGCAGGCTTCCTCGCCCACCAAGTCGCGAGCACGCACCGTCAGGCGCGTCGCCTCCTGCTTGTCGCCGTCGCTTGCAGCATCGGTCGCGCACATAATCAGGCAGATGGCAATCTCGGCCGAAGGTGAGGTCGGAACGCCCTGCAACGCCAGCTCGCCCATCACGTGCTCGTCGCTCTCCTCGGCGGCATCCGGATAGGTGGTATGGATCTTGTTGAGCAGGCGCGTCGTATGCGCATCGTTGGGCGCCAGGCGCAGTGCCAGACGCGCGCAGCCCACGGCAGCCGAAACGTTCTCGGTCTCGGGCTCCAAGAAGTACTGACCTAGATTGGCGTAAGCGCGGGCGGCGCAC
>CABSZR010000079.1 GCA_902482185.1 uncultured Collinsella sp.
CAGAACCGCCATTGCCGTCAGGGTTAACGGCGTTCTTGGTCCACTTGGCATACAGCGTCAGATCGGCCGTCACCGGCGTACTGAAGTCATACGCCTGCGTGCAAGCCTCATCGGTGAACCAACCGCCGAAAGTGTAGCCATCGCGCGTCGGATCGGCTGGCTTGACCAGCTTGCCGTCGGCCGTAGCAACAAACTTAGTGTCGCAAGCAGACCCGCCGTTGGAATTAAAGGCAACCGTCCAAGACTCGACAGCTCCAAGTTTAAACAGCGTGCCCGAATCATTAATGTAGTAGAGATTGCCAGAAGCATCGGCAATGACCGGAGAGTCACAGTACTGGTAATGGCCAGCCGCATCATAAATCTGCGTCGCCTCTGCATCGCCGAGCGTATAGCGATACACCCCACCACCAGCAGAGTAGCTGACGTAGTCCTTGCTATCCGCGCTATTAACGGTGAAGTACACATAGGTTTTGCCGCCCTGAACACTCACCAGCGGAGTAGCAGCAATACCGTTAAATCCGGCCGGTAGCTCTTTACCGTCAGCAGCGGTGACCATCGTGGTCTTACCAGTCTTCAGATTATAGAGAACCAGAGCAGATCCAGTAGCCGTCTGCCCACCGACAATCAAGTTGTCGCCAGACATCGCCGGGGCGCTCATGTTATTCGTGAGACCCAGGTCGACCGTCTTCTGCTCGCTCAGCACGCCCTTCGCCGAAAGCGAAATCACATGGAGCTTTCCGTCGTGCGTCATCTGATAGAAGGTCGAGCCATTGGACGGATCGGCGACGCAGTCAGCGTTCGCAAGGGTGCCGAGCTTCATGGTCGAAACGACATCGCCCGTTGCCTTATCAATGCACTTAAGCGTACCTGCGCTCGTGGGGACGATGGCGTACTTATCCGTCAGGGCAGCGCCAGTCCAATAATAGCCCTCAGCTGCGTCGATGTTCTGCCAAGAGACTTCGCCTGTGGTGATCTTGATGCGCGTAAAGGAACCGTTGGCGTATTTCTTCCCATCAGCCGTGCCTACATAGACGTACTCGCCGTCCGAAACGACGGTGCAGGAGCTCTGCGTCAAGTCCGTCAAACCAGGCGTCAGCCACTTGCAGATCAGCTTGTCTGCAGTAATCGCCTGGACCGCACCGCCGTTGAGCGGAACGATGATAAGGCCATTGGTATAGATCGGACGAGAGGTATAGCTCACCTTGGAGGCGAGCGGCGCAGAGGCAACCTTTTTGCCCGTGGACGAATCGATCTTAATGAGCTCGTTCTCGGTCGCGATGTACACAAAGCCGTTAGCAATGACAGGCTCGCTGCAGTTGGCATACTGCTGACCAGACTCGGCCTTCCAATCGAAGGCCCACTTAAGACCGGCGGCCTGCGCAGGCGTCTTGGCATCCGTTACGGTCGAACCGTTGCCACTGTTGCCGTAGCCGGCCCACTCGGCATCCCAATCAGGAGTCGTCGCGCTCGGATCCACGACAATCTTGTCGGGATCGGGCATGGGCGAATTATCGGTGGTATAGGCAAGCGTGACCTTATCGCCGCTCTTGAGCGTAATCTGATTGGCGCAGAGTAAGGAGGGCTCTCCGTTGATATACAGATGCCAATATTTATTGGTCGCAGCATCCCAACCATACGGCTTGTGATCGAACGGCGAAGTAATGGAATTCAGGAACCAGTACTCACCACTCTGGGAGCCGTTGTACGCAACGCCCTTGGCCTTCAGAACTGCCTCAATAAGGTTCTGGGCCGTGGAGCCTTCGGGCAGAGAAACATTGCTTGCCGTGCCCCAACGCGTATTGTTCCCGTTGACATCGGGACCGATAACATCGGCGGATCCAAGCACCTGACCGGGGAGGGCATCGGCGTCAGCACCATACATAAAGGTGACGGCATCGCCCTCATGGAGCTCGTAGGCACCGGCGCCAACGTCGGCGAACTTGCCATTTACGTAGAAGCGCCAATAGCTATTGGTCGCAGCATCCCAGCCATAGGACTTACCATCGAACGGCGAATAAATGCCGTTGAGGAACCAGCCCCAAGACGATTCGCTAGCATCGAGCTTAAGGCCGGTCTGCTCAAGGAGATCCTTGGCAGTGGAGCCTGCCTTGAGACTCGTCTGGCCCGTCGAAGCCCAAACCTGCTGCTTGCCGTCCTTGTCCTTACCGAGAACCTGAACAGAAGCATGGACAGAATCGGAGGGCAGCTGGTCGCCCCAGCCACCGTAGAACCACGTAACGGTATCGCCGGCATGGATGGTGACATTGTCCGCCGTATAGTCACTCGACTTGCCGTTGATGAACAGCTGCCAATAGGTCGAATAATCTTGGGGCGTACCCAGCTCAACACCGTTGTACTTAAGGCTCAGAATGAAGGAGCCCGCAGCAACGGCGTCAATGTCGTTCGCCTCGAGTGCGACCTTCGTAAGATCAAGCGCGCTCGAGCCGGACGTCACCACATACTGCGCGTTATCGACCCAAGCCTGAGTCTTGCCCTGGGCATCGCGACCAATGACGGTCACATTTGCGGCAACCTGGTCCTTAACGACAGGGGACGCGCTACCAGCCGTATAGGCAAACTCAACCTTCTGCCCCTGGGTGAGCTTAACGCTGCTCGCGCCAACCGAGGAAGACGCACCGTCGACGAACAGCTGCCAGAAGGCATAAGTCGTCGGATCGAAGGCAAGCGTACGGCCATCGCTCGGGGATGTGATGCTTTTGAGGTAGAAACCGTATGCCGTGTTCGGATCGTAGTCTGCCTTGAAGCCCGTCTTCTGCTGCAGCTTAACGAAGGCATCCGCAGCCGTCGCGCCCTCGTCGAGCTTGAGCTGCGTGGGTGCCACCCAGGTCTGAGCCTTGCCGTCGGCATCGGTGCCGATAATCGAGAACGAGACCTCGACTTGCTTCTTGGCGACATCGCCGGTTTCTGTCGGGTTCTCCGTCTGGACGGCAGTCGCGGCGGCAGATCCTGCTTGGCCAGCGGATGCCGTCGAAGACTGCTCGCTCGTAGCAGGGCTCTCCCCCGTCGCCGAGCCTTCGTCGCCAGTTGCTGCCTCTGTTGTGGCGGCACTAGCTGTAGGCGCGCCCACGGAATCCGAAACCTCGGCGCCACTCTGCTCAGCGGTACCGCCCGCAAGCGCTGCGTCCTCGCCCGGCGTCGCAGCCTGAGCCACAGCCTCGGCAATGCCCTCGGCGCCCTCGGCCCACAGTTGAGCCGGCGTGGTGCCAAAGGCCATCGCGAAGGCCAGGAATGCCACCAGGCCGCGCTTGGCTACACCGCGTGCAATCGCGCCACGACGATGCAACGAGGCGCGCTCACGCTCGTCCTCAAACATATCCATTTGTCCCCCATTGTCTGTACTTGGAGCGTTGCCTTGAGGCTGCCCCACGTCATCGCGCATGTTGCGCTCGAGTTCCCCCATCGGGGTCCCCTTCCCTCCAGAGCCCTATGCACACCGGCGGCATACGCCGCGGCAACGTGCAAGATGGGAGGCGATCCGACTTAACCTTAACGGCTCGGGCACGTCGTCCGATCTGCGACGCGAGCATCCCGAGCCAAGAGGAATTACGGTTACTGGTACAGCCGGGGACTTGCACCCCGATTCTCCCAAACGCGCAGGAAAACCGCGCATTCGTGCGTCTCCGCACCACCATCTAGGCCATCGATTAATACCGTCAATATGCTATCACGCAAAAGGGCCTCGCACGCAGGCGAAGCCCAAGGTAAAAGCTATTGTTTGCGATAGGAGAATGCGGTGACGGTCGCAGCCTCTAGTGCTTGCCGCCGTGGCTGTTGAGCCAGATATTGCGACCCAGCATAAGCGCCAGCACCAGCGCGCTCACGTAGCCCATAAAGCCAATGACTGGGATACCAAACACAACCGGCTCGATGCGTGCATAGTACACCACCGACGAACCGATAAACAGACCGGCGATAACGATAGCCATCGACATGCGGTCGATAATCCCACCTAGCTGTCGCAGCGCCTTATCGCTGCTCATGATCTGCGTGTTCACCTTAAGCTGGCCGCGCGTGAGCATGCGCGAAGCCAAGCCCAGATACTCGGCTGCCTCAAGCGAGCCTTTTGCCGCGCGATAGCTGCTCGCGGCAAGATCGCGCCCCATTTCGCGGACGCGCGCATAGGTGCTCTTCTCGTTTTTGATGTGCGTCTGGATGATCTGGATCATGTTGACGTTGGGCATATACTCGGTCAGCAAACCCTCGAGCGTCACCATGCCGCGCGCGAACATCGTTACCACGCTCGGCAGCTCAACATCATTCTTACGCGCGAGGTTTAACAACGAGGTCAAAAACTCGCCGATATCAAGATCCTTCAGGTCAAGGCCCGCAAAGTCGGCGACGATAAAGTCCAAATCGGACAAAAAGGCCGAATGGTCAAGCTCGGCCGAGTCGCCACGCGTTACGGCGAAGCGCATGAGCGAATCCTTGAGCTTGGGCACGTCGCCCTCGGCCACGGCGAAAATCATGTCCTTGACGATACCGCGGTCGTGGCTCGACATGCGCCCGACCATGCCCAGGTCGATAAAGTAGACGATGCCGTCCTTGAGGATGATGTTTCCCGCATGCGGGTCGGCATGGAAAAAACCGTCATCGAGCACCTGCGTCGAGTAGTCCTCGACAATCGCGGCACCGATCTTTTCCAAGTCATAGCCCTCGGCCACCAAGCGTTCGGGATCGGCGATCGAAATGCCGTCGACGTAGTCCATAACCACCACGTGCTCGGTGCACAGGTCCAGATAGGATTTAGGGCACGTCACGCCATGAACGCTCTTATGGAACTCGTAGAAGTCGTTGAGGTTTTTGGCCTCGGCCAAAAAGTTGGTCTCCTCGCGAAACGAGGTCCACAACTCCTCGACTACGCCGTGCAGATCAACGAATTGATCGGTGTTGACGAACTTGGAAACGATACGCACCACCGAGCGGATGATATCGATGTCCTGTGCCATAACCTGCTGCGCACCGGGGCGCTGCACCTTAACGGCCACGTCCTCGCCCGTCACCAGACGAGCGCGGTGCACCTGCGCGAGCGATGCGCTACCAAGCGGATTGGGGTCGATCGCATCGAACATCTCCCCCAGGCGCAGGCCGTATTCCTCTTCCAAGCAGCGGAGCACTACCTCGTACGGCACCGGCTCCACGTCGGAACGCAGACGGCGCAGCTCATCGCAAAAGCGCTGCGGCAGAATCTCGGACCGGTTGGCCAGAATCTGCCCCATCTTGACGAACATGGGGCCGAGCTCCTCGAGCAGGCGGCGCAAGCGAACCGGCGTGAGGTTATCCCACACACGGTACTTTTTGACCAAGCGAACAATCTGCCCGATGCGTTCGCGACGACCCGCCGGCGTGAGCTGGTATTCCTCGTCCGGCGCCATCGCGTCGGGCTCTTCGGGGACCATATCGACAGCGCGCGGCTTCTTGCGAGCGCCCGAGACGGCGGCCTCGACCTCATCGACAACCGCCGTCTCGTCACCCAAGGGATCTAGATTGTTGTAATCGGTGGTGGAATCTGCCATCTGCGCTGCTACTCGGCCTCTTCGGTATCCTTCGCATCGTCGGGCTCAACGGACTCGACGGGCACCGAGGTCACGTTGTCCTCGACCGAATCGACGATGTCGCGCACATGGGCTAGGAAGGCCGTGCGCTCAGGGGCGGTCATAACGCGGACGCGGGCAAGGATGAGCTCGTCGAGCACGCGCTGGGCCGCAGTCTCGCCCTGTATGCCCAAGCGCTCGGTCAGATCGGAGATGGTGCCACCGGCCTGCTCGAACATGTCGGACACGCTGCGGGCGATATCGGGGGTGGCGGTGTCCTTGCGGACCTGCTCGCCTTTGGTGTTAAGGTCGTCGAGGACCTTCTTGCCGCCTTCGACAGCAACGGCGGCAGCGCCAAAGCCCACGTTAATGGCGCCGTTAACAAGCTGATCGAGTTTCATAACCATGGTTGTCTCCAATCACAAACAACTGCATTGGCGTTCTTGTACCCAAGATTGAGCGAAAGCGACAAAGCGTTTTAGCGCTATTCGATCGACGGGAAATCCCTACCTCACGTTGTCGTTCATCGCGAAAGAGTTCTTCATGGCGCAGCTCGTGGTGTAGAGCACCTTGCCCAGCAGGGCATCGGTCTCCACGCGAACACGCTCGGCAAAGGCCTCGTTGGCGCGTGCAAGCTCGGCAGGCACCTCGACCTCGGGCAGAGCGGCTACGGCAGCGTCGACGTCATGGATCTGCTTGTGGCCCATGCCACCGACCTTCTCCTGATAGTCCTCCACAGCGCGGCCGCACTCATGGAAGCGGACGTCGGCCAGGGCGCCGATCAGGCGGTTGGCCCAGTAGAAGTTTTCGGACGTCACGCGAGCCTGCGTGTCGGCATAGTACTCGGGCATGGTCTCGACATTGGCGTACAGCGGCACGAGCGCGTTAAACGAGTTGGAGCCAAACGCCATCCACTGCACGGCGCGATACGCCGGCTGTGCATAGGGGCGCAGCTGCAGCACGGCCAGCTGGCTGTTGCGGTTGATGCCGATGGGGCGGTAGCGGCCGGGACGCCCCGCCGGGTCGTGGCCGTAGGGGTCGTACGGGGTGCCCTGGTAGCAGAG
>CABSZR010000080.1 GCA_902482185.1 uncultured Collinsella sp.
CGTTCTCGGCCGCATGTATGACGGCATCGAGTTCCGTGGCTTTGCCCAGGACGACGTCGAGGAGCTCGCTGCTAAGTCCGGCGTGCCCGTGTGGAACGGCCTGACCACTGAGTGGCATCCCACCCAGATGCTCGCCGACATCCTGACCGTCCAGGAGAACTTCAACTACGACATCAAGGGCAAGACCCTCGTCTTCATGGGTGACTGCAAGAACAACGTTGCTCGCTCCCTCATGGTTGTCTGCTCCAAGCTCGGCATGAACTTCGTGGCCTGCGGCCCCGAGGAGTGCATGCCCGCCGACGACGTCATCGAGGCCTGCAAGCCCATCGCCGAGGCCAACGGCTGCACCATCAAGCTGACCACCGACGTCAAGGACGGCGTCACCGGTGCCGACGTTATCTACACCGACGTGTGGGTCTCCATGGGCGAGCCCGACGAGGTCTGGGCCGAGCGCATCGCTCAGCTCACCCCGTATCGTGTCACCTCCGAGGTCATGGCTATGGCCAACCCGGGTGCCATCTTCCTGCACTGCCTGCCCAGCTTCCACGACACCAACACCACGATTGGCGCCGAGAAGTGCGAGCAGTTCGGCATCACCGAGCAGGAGGTCACCGACGAGGTCTTCGAGAGCCCCGCTTCCAAGGTCTTCGACGAGGCCGAGAACCGCATGCACACCATCAAGGCTGTCATGTACGCCACGCTCAAGTAAGAGCATCTAGCATCTCGCTCGGGGTGTATTGCTGCACACCCCGAGCAGTTTTATCTGGTAATAATCTCGCATCAAGCGGCAGGCACGGCACGGAAGAGCCGCTTCTGGCGAGATCAGTAAATGATTTATGAAGGGGGGATGAGAACTATGACTGAGACCGCTAAGAAAAAGCGCGGTATGCCTTCATCGTTCACCATTCTTCTTGCTCTGCTGGCAATTGTCGCAGTGATTACCGTTATCGTCTCCGGCACGTCCGGTGGCGCGGTTACTGCCGCCCGTCTGAGCGATTTCTGCACCGCCCCGATTAAGGGCTTCGCTGACGCTCTGCCCGTCTGCCTCTTCGTTATGATCCTGGGCGGCTTCCTCGGCATGATGACCGAGACCGGCGCCCTGGACAACGGCATCGCCGTTCTGGTGCAGAAGCTTAAGGGCAACGAGATTATGCTCATTCCCGTGCTGATGCTCATCTTCTCCCTCGGTGGTACCACCTATGGTATGTGCGAGGAGACCGTTCCCTTCTACGCCCTGCTCGCCGCTACCATGATGGCCGCTGGCTTCGACCCCATGGTCGGTGCCGCTACCGTCCTGCTCGGCGCTGGCTGCGGCTGCCTGGGCTCCACGGTTAACCCGTTCGCCGTCGGCGCTGCCGTCGACGCTCTGACCGGCGTTGGCATTGAGGTCAACCAGTCCATCATCATCGGCCTCGGTGCCGTCCTGTGGATTGTCACTACCGCTATGTCCATCTTCTTCGTGATGAGCTATGCCAAGAAGGTCAAGGCTGACAAGGGTTCCACCATCCTGTCGATGCAGGAGCTCAAGGACGCTGAAGAGGCTCACGGCAAGGCTGCTTCCGAGGTCCACAAGGAGGTCAAGCTCACCGGTCGTCAGAAGGGTGTTCTGATTGCCTTCGCCTTCACCTTCGTCGTCATGATCGTCGGCTTCATTCCGCTGGCCGACCTCAACGAGGGCGTCGCTAACTTCTTCGACGCTGGCGCTGTCTACGACGCCGACGGTAACGCCGTCGTCCAGGGCTGGTCTGCCCTGATCACCGGCCTGCCCATTGGCCAGTGGTACTTCGACGAGGCTTCCACCTGGTTCTTCCTCATGGCCGTCCTGATCGGTATCATCGGTGGCCTGTCCGAGAAGCAGATCGTTAACACCTTTATCACCGGCGCTGCCGACATGATGTCCGTTGTTCTCGTCATCGCCCTCGCCCGTGGTATCTCCGTCCTCATGGCTAACACCGGCCTCGACGTCTACGTCCTCGACGCTGCCGCCAATGCTCTGGCTGGCCTGTCCGGCGTGATCTTCGCTCCCATGAGCTTCCTGGTCTACTTCGGCCTGTCCTTCCTGATCCCTTCGACCTCTGGTATGGCCACCGTCTCCATGCCCATCATGGGACCGCTGGCTGTTAAGCTCGGCTTCTCGCCCGAGGTCATGGTCATGATCTTCTCCGCCGCCATCGGTGTCGTGAACCTGTTCACCCCGACCTCCGGCGCCATCATGGGCGGTCTCGCCCTGGCCAAGATCGAGTGGACGACCTGGCTCAAGTTTGCCCTTAAGCTCATCGTCGCTCTCTCCGTCGTCTGCGCCGTCATCCTGACCGTCGCCTGCGTGCTGCTCTAAGTACCCAACGGGTACCCCACGGAAACCTTGACGATCCTGTAAAGGATCACCTGGTCATCGTCTGTCCGGTGGGGTCAACCCACCGGTAGACTCCTACCTTTAGCCCCCTCCCGTTCCGTGCGCGGGAGGGGGCGCTCTTGTGTTCCGGCGTTTTACCAAACGCCGGAACCGCTCGACGCTGCAAGCCCGCCAGAGCGGCAATCTGACGTTCAATCGTCGGGCATGGCCAAAAGGCCTATGCCCTCCTCTTTCACGTCACCTTGCTCGCTCTGGCGGGCTTTCGCTGACTTTTGCTCCACCTGCGGCGCTGCCATTGTTGGTGCAGGGGGCTGCTTGCTCGCTCTGGCGCCCGTTCGCTGGTGCAATGGGGTCAGGTTACTTCGCGCCAAAAGGGGAAGTTGCGGTGGAATAGTTCCTGTTTGGCCGTCTTGAGGGGTTAAACGGGAACTATTCCACCGCAACTTATCGATGACGTGTTTGGTTGGTGCCAGTTGATTGCTTGGGCGTTGGGGAGGGTCTGCTCCGTTATAATCGCCTAGAACATTAATTGGAAACGGGACGGGAGCCATACATGCGCCAGGGTTTCGACAACGCGAAGTATATCGAGCTGCAGGCTGCTCACATTAAGGAGCGCATCTCGCAGTTTGGTGGCAAGCTCTATTTGGAGTTTGGCGGTAAGCTGTTCGATGACTATCATGCGAGCCGCGTGCTGCCGGGTTTTGAACCGGACAGCAAGTTCCGCATGCTCAAGAGCATCGCCGACGATGTCGAGGTTATCATCGCGATCAACGCGAACCACATCGAAAAAAACAAGGCTCGTGGTGACCTCGGTATTACCTATGACGAGGATGTGCTGCGCCTGGTTGACCTGTTCCGCGGCAACGGCTTTGCCGTCGCGGCTGTGGTCATCACCCAGTACGCCGGCCAGCCTGCTGCCGATGTGTTCCGCAACCGCCTGAACGCGCTCGGCATTCCTGCCAAGCTGCACTATCCCATCGAGGGCTATCCCCACGACGTCGACCTGATCGTGTCCGACGACGGCTATGGCAAGAACGAGTTTGTCGAGACCACCCGACCGCTCGTCGTGGTCACTGCCCCCGGTCCTGGCTCGGGCAAGCTTGCCACCTGCCTGTCTCAGCTCTATCACGAGCACAAGCATGGCACGGCCGCCGGCTATGCCAAATTCGAGACCTTCCCGGTTTGGAATCTGCCCCTTACGCATCCGGTCAACATTGCCTACGAGGCCGCCACGGCAGACCTCGATGACGCCAACATCATCGACTCCTTCCACCTTGAGGCCTACAACAAGACCACGGTCAACTACAACCGCGACGTCGAGGCCTTCCCGGTGGTCCGTGCCCTGATGGAAAAGATCCTGGGCAAGAGCCCCTACCAGAGCCCCACGGACATGGGCGTCAATATGGTCGGCTTTGCCATCACCGATGACGATGCCTGCCGCGACGCTTCCAAGATGGAGATCGTCCGCCGCTACTTTACCGCGGTCGAAAATGTGCGCCGTACCGGCGTGGGCGATGAGCAAGTCGACCGTCTCAAGATTATTATGAAGAAAGCCGGCATCGATAAGAACTACTCACCGGCGCGCTCGGCGGCCCTCACCAGGGAGCAGCTGACGGGCGGTCCCGTGGGTGCCATGGTCATGCCCGATGGCTCCGTGGTGACCGGTAAGACCTCCACGCGCCTGGGCGCCGCAAGTTCGCTCATTATGAACGCCCTCAAGCACGTCTCGGGCGTCGACCTTGAGCTCGAGGTTATCAGCGATGAGGCGATCGAGCCCATCAGCAAGCTCAAGACGCATTTCCTGGGCAGCAAAAACCCGCGCCTCCACACCGACGAGACGCTTATGGCGCTGTCGATCACCTCGGCCACGAGTGAGACGGCCGCTCGCGTCCTTTCGGGCCTGGAGCAGCTGCGCGGTTGCGATGCCTTCTTTAGCGTGATTATCTCGCCGACGGACGAGACGGTACTGCGCAAACTGGGTATCAACGTGTGCTGCGAGCCCAAGTTTGAGCGCCGTGGTTTCTTCCATCGCTAAGTTTGAAGCACCGCGGTAATTGCATTGCATTTTGGCCGTATCGGGTTAGCGCCCGGTACGGCTTTTTGATCAATAAAGCGCCTATTTCGGCGAAAAATAGCCGTTTACCTGCCTAGAAACAATTAGAGCGGTATACAATAACCGTAACTGTTTCATCCTTGGCGGGATGCCGCATGATGGATATTACCTGCCATCGTGAGGTGTGTCGGTCGCGCACGGCGCGTTAGATGCTCGTGCTCGGTTTGAGGAGGCTGCTATGGCGGGCAAGGGTCGTGCGAGTGTCAACGATATGAAGCGTGTCGAGGTGCTGGTGTTGATGGAGATCGACCAGCAAACCGAAGACAATGGCGGGCCGTATGGTTTCTCGCGCAAAACGCTTGCCGAACGCGTGGGGGTTTCGCCGTATCGTGCCCGCGCCGCAATCGATCGCTTGGATTCCGAAGGCATGATTGATGTCGTCTCGCGTTATAGCGACGACGGCGGTCAGCTTGCAAATGGCATTTGCCTCACCGAACATGGCAAGTGGTATCTTGAGGGCGTCCGTACCGGCATGCTCGTTCAAGAAATGCTCGAGGACGAGGTTGCTGATCGATAGCAGCATGTAACCCTTGCCATAGCGACGCCGCCTGGGAAACCGGGCGGCGTTTTGTTTCAAGATTGAGAAATGCAATCGCACGCGAGAAAAATTGCGAACGGTCCGCGGCGCGAGTATTACAATGAAGACCCGTAAGATGTGGATAAACAACTTCTACGGGAAGCGCAGGTAACTCAATATGACCAAGCATGTGTTCGTAACCGGTGGCGTGGTTTCGTCCCTGGGCAAGGGTATCACCGCGGCCTCGCTGGGCCGTCTGCTCAAGTCGCGTGGCTACAAAGTAACGATGCAGAAGGCCGACCCGTATTTGAACGTCGACCCCGGTACCATGAGCCCATTCCAGCATGGTGAGGTCTTCGTTACCGAGGATGGTTACGAGTCCGACCTGGATCTGGGTCATTACGAGCGCTTTATTGATGAGAACCTGACCCGCGATTCCAACTTTACGACCGGTGCCATCTACAAAAGCCTAATCGCCCGCGAGCGTCGCGGCGACTTTTTGGGCGGTACCGTGCAGGTGATTCCCCACGTCACCAATGCCATTAAGGACAAGTTCCGCCGCATCGAGGAGCAGACCGGCTCCGATGTAGTCATCACCGAGCTGGGCGGCACGATTGGCGACATCGAGTCCCAGCCGTTTGTCGAGGCCATCCGTCAGTACCGCAAGGAGGCCGGCCCCGAGAACGTCTGCTACATCCACGTGTCGCTCGTTCCCTATATCGCCGCCGCCCACGAGGTCAAGACCAAGCCCACGCAGCATTCCGTCAAGGAGCTCCGCAGCTTTGGCATCCAGCCCGATATTATCGTGCTGCGCTCCGACCACCATATCGATGACGCTATCCGCGGAAAGATCGCAAGCTTCTGCGACGTCGACACCGACTGTGTCTTTACCAACGAGGACTGCGCGAGCATCTACGATGTTCCGCAGCTGCTCGCCGAGCAGGACTTTGACCTGCGCATTTGCGAGCGTCTGGGTCTTGACCCGCGTGAGCGCGACATGAGTCAGTGGAACGAGTTCCTGCGCAAACAGAATCACGCCAACCATCACGCCGACAAGGTGAAGATCGCCGTCGTGGGCAAGTACACGCAGCTGCCCGATGCGTACCTGTCGGTTATCGAGGCCCTGCACCATGCGGGCGTCTTCTACGATCGCCATGTGGACGTCCAGCTGGTCGACGGCGAGAGCCTCGACGAGCAGAATGTCTCCGAGGTTCTGGGCGACGCCTCGGGCATCCTGGTCCCCGGCGGCTTTGGCAAGCGCGCCCTGGAGGGCAAGATCCTCGCGGCCGAGTTTGCCCGTGAGCACAAGATTCCGTATCTGGGCATTTGCCTGGGTATGCAGGTGGCCGTGTGCGAATTTGCGCGCAATGTCGTCGGCCTTGCCGGCGCCAGCTCCTCTGAGTTCGATCCGGATGGCCCGTATAGTGTCATCGATCTGATGAGCTCGCAGGAGGACGTGACCGAGAAGGGCGGCACCATGCGCCTGGGCGCCTATCCGTGCAAGCTCGCCGCCGATACCCTTGCTCGCGAGGCATATGGCGAGGAACTCGTCTACGAGCGTCACCGTCACCGCTTTGAGTTCAACAACGCCTTCCGCGACCAGCT
>CABSZR010000081.1 GCA_902482185.1 uncultured Collinsella sp.
ACGGCTGCGCTCGAAACGCCGGCCAGCTCGGCCACATCCTTCATCTTTACCACGAGTACCCCTGTCATTGAAATCGCTTTCACCATGATACCCAACCCTCGCCCGAAAAATATTCGACTGGAAAGGTCTCAGCGGATCATTTCAACCGCCCAGGTCGAGCAAACGCCAGCGATCCACCGCCGCGTGCATGTTTATGTCAAACGTAATGCGCACGGTACCTTCGTCCATCACCCACGGCTCACGCTCATAGTTCACGATGGTCCACGGGCGCATCATGTTGCAGATGCACTCGATGTAGAACTCGCGACAGAGCGGATAAGGGCTCCTCAGCAAAAAGTCGTAGTCGCCAGCCAGAATCTGCTCAAACTCGCCGCGCGTAAGCGGCGCGTCCTCCTTGTAGATCCAGCTGCCGTACTTCTTTTTGCGCTCGAGCTTAATCACCTTGTCGCTGCCGTTATAAATGCGTACGCGATACTTTTTGCGCATGAGAATGCCGGCGTCTTTTTCCTCGTAGGCCGAGTTGCAGTAGTCGTCAAAGTACAGGCTGCGAATGGTGTAACCGCCCGCCCGCGCATGCTTGTCCAGCTTAAACACCGGCGCCATGCGACAGGCAAGCGCGGCGTGCTCGCCCTCGTTAATGAGATATTTGAGTTCGTGGCGGTAGCGCTCCTGCGTAGCACGCGCAGGCGGAGCCGCCAGACGCTCAAGCAGCGCGCTAGCCCTCCTCATACGTATCCTCCACGACCTTACCGCCGTCTTGCACGTAAAAACACTTCATGCCGTACTGTTTGCCATCGTCGGTAACGTAATAGTCAAACGCATCTTGCGTATAGCCGTCGGAGTTAGTGGCACGCACGCGCACAAAGTACTGGCCGGTATCGGGCGCATCACTGGTCACCTCGGGAAGCAGCACGTCCTCGGCCTTAAAGACCACATCGCTTATGGCATAGTCGCGCGCAAGTTCTACGGTGTAGCGAATGTCGCGCGCCTCAAAGTCGTAGGATGCATCCCAGTTAATGCGCAGCTTGCCGTTATCGATCTGCGGCACACCGATGTAGAACGGCATGGGCTTTTTATAGCTCTCGCGGAAGCTCTTATAGTTCTCTTCGATCTCGGCCGGAATCGCCGCGGCGATCTGCTCGTATTGATCCTTGGTGACAGGCAGATTATCGATATCGGGCGAAGCGAAGACCAGGGATTCAGTCACCTCGCGGTAGCGCTTGATCATCTTGGTCAGGCGAGTCTCGGTCAAATACGAGCGCAAGTCCTTGACGGCACGGTCGAGTTCGCTGCGGAACGACTTGCTGCGCAACGCGCGGTTAAACAGCACGTTACCCCAGTAGTTGCTTGCGCCGCGCTCCCAGCTCGCGTAGTCCGAAAACCCGGTAAGAGAAAGCTCCAGCTTACGAAGCATGCCATCGTTATCCCAATCTAAAAAGTACCAGGTATTTGAGTTGAGAGGACTGTACAGATAGCAGTTACGGTTCTGCGTATCGCAGTTGCCCGTCAGAATCTGAAACGCCAGCCAATAAACCAGATTCTCGGAATCAAAGTGGGTGTCGAGCACGTCATCGATCTTTTGCGATTCGTCGTTGAGCGCATCGAGCATCTCGATGAGCTTCGTGTGGTCCGTATCGCCCTTAATCTCGAGCATGCCTTCAAAGCTTGCCTGGTTGTAGTCGGGATCATCGGCAAGCTTAATGGTGTCCTCGTAGCGATGGAAATCAAAGCTGTTCACCTTGTACAGGTGCCCGCTCTTATCCAGGCCATGTGCCTTAAGCGCCGTCTTGTTGAGCTGCTCCACCTGCGTAAACAGGCCGTAGTCCTCAAAGGTATCGTTGGACTTTTCGGTCTGGTCGCACACCAACAGATGCACAAACTGCGTGCGCAGGCCCATCATCTGGGGAATCCCGCGGATAAGGTCGTAGGCCATCTTGTTGCGAAAACGCATACCCTCGCCCATGTGCTTGTTGAGCGCAATCGCGCGCTGTTGGCGCCAGGTACCCTTGCCCTTTTTGAGCTCCACCTTGTAATTCTTCTGCGAGTTCATGCTCGATGTCTGACCGCGCACCTGCACGGTAGCATTGGGCGCTTCCTCGCCATAGCCAACCTCGCCGGCAACCGGGCCGTCTTCGTCGCCCGGCTGTAGCAGGCCCATAACCTGATAGCGCGTCACGCCCATGTCGGCATAGTCATACACCGAGTACGTGTTGATCTCGGCCCAGCTGTGGTCGGTGTTCTCGGAGCTGTTGCCGCGTGAGACCGTCAAGTACATGGTCACAATGCCCGAGTCATCGTAAACCTCGTAGAGCTCGTCCTTGTCGCGCAGGTGCTTGGCCTCATTCGAGGCCTCAGCCTTTTTAATCTTGTCCTGCTTTTTGACCTTTTTGGTCGAGGAGTCTTCCTGCACCGAGCAGCCCGAAAGCAACAGCGCACCGGCAGCCGCCTCAAACAGGCGACGGCGAGACATCATCATATCGGTCATCAGAACCTCCCCAATGCTTGCGATACACGCGAACTACTGCGCGCTCAAACGCGCCGTGCGGCACGCCCTTATGTCGGCCTTCCTCATAGCGCTGTTCGGCACGGTCGAGCAAGCGGCCCAGCTGTGTAAAGCGACCCGTCTTGTCGGTCGTCACAATGGGCTGCTGGCTCAGGATACGATACGGCAAGTTGGAGGTATAGGTATCGAGCCGCAGCAGCGCCACGATAAAAAACACCGCCGCACCCAACAAAAAGCCAAAGCCGTAAAACTGCTGCGGCAAAAGCAACGAAGCGGCAGTCGCCAGCCCGGCCACACCGGCAAACAGGCCCGAAGCCAGCACGGCTCCCTTATAGTCGGTAAAGTACAGCAAGATGAGCATCACCGTATTGCCCACGGCATACAGGCCATAGCCCACGCACAGCGTGCGAAAATACCCGTGCATCAGGTTGTTAAAGCCCAACGGTAGGGCCGACAGCACCGTGGTCTCGAGCGAAATGACCGCCGCGGTCACAAACAGCTGCTTGAGCGCACAAAAGCGCAGTTCGCTGTTAAGCGTGGAGAGCATCTCCTCCTCGGCCACCACAATGTCGCCCACCACGCCGCCGTCATTGAACAGGCTGTAGTAGTCGTGGTAGCGCGGATAGAAGTTGACCTCGACCGAGACCACAAAGTTGACGGTCGTGACCAGGATCGTCAAAAACGCAATGAGCGCCGGCACATCGTAGTAGGGCGCACCATAAAACAAGCCCTTGACCTGCACGCCAATAGGACCGGCCCAAATAATCACCAGGTGCGCAAAAAGTCCCAGATTGGTTAACAGGCCCGTGAGCGCCAGCGGCATAAACTGATCGAGCCACTGCAAAAAGGGCCAGGGGCTGCGGTCGCTCTGAGGAAAATACCGGTACAGCAGCACCACGTCCCAGGCGAGCATGACGCCGTAGCCCAGAGCAATTGACGCCAACAAGCCCTCGACCGGCGGCAGTCCCAGCGCCAGCGCGGCCAGGGCGCACAGGCACGCCACGCCAATGGCAGCCGCAAAGCTGCACAGGATGCCGCGGTAATCCTTGATGGCCGTGAGGTAGCTCATGCCGTTCCAGTTGACGATCATAATGTTGAACAGCCACAGACACAGCAGCCCCTGCAGCAGCGTGGCGCCCGAGAACAGCAAAAAGACGCCGTAGAGCACCGTGCCCGCAACGAGCATAATGGCGTTGGAGCCCCAAAACGAAGGTAGGATCTCATCCTCGCGCTCGGCAAAAAGCATATCGGCCAAAAAGCGCGTGACCGGCATAGAGAAAAAACTCGCGAGCGTGAGCGACGCCAGCAGCGTATAGGTCACCATGCACACCAGCAGATCTTGGTTGGCACGGCCCACACCCCACAGACCGCACAGCACCAAGATACCCACCTGGAGCAGCACGCCCAGCAGCATGGGGCCCGTACACACAATGCCGGCGTAGCCATAGGCGCGCATCGTGGCAAACAGACCCTTGCGCCTAAACAGGCGCTTGAGCTCAAAACCGATTCCGGCCACCGGCTACTCCCCCTCTCTGGGCAGGTCAAACGCTTGCGCCGTCTCGTCGTACAGCGCGCGATAGTTGGCGAGCATCTGCTCGTGCAAGAAGTACGTGGCAACGCGACGCTGGCCGCGCTCCCCCATCTCAATGCGACGAGCGCGGCTTGTGCACATGCGTTCCATGGCATCAGCCAAGCCCTTGCGATACATGGGCGGCGTCACAAAACCCGCCACGCCAAAGTCGTCGCCCGGGGCGCCTTCGAGAAGCTCGCGACAGCAGCCCACCTCAGTCGTCACGCAGGGACGGCGCGCCGCAAGCGACTCCAGCACGCTGAGCGGCTGGCCCTCGGAGATGCTCGTCAAAATGGTAAAGTCGAGCTTTTCCATGTACTCGACCACGTTGACGCGGCCGGTAAAGATCAGGTCGCGCACGCCCAGGGTTTCGACCAGCGCGTGGCACTCGGCGCCGTACTCCTCGTCGTCCACGCCGCCCATGATGTGCAGGCGCACCTTGGGCAGGCGCTCGTGCAGCTCAAAGAAGGCATAGATCATGGTCTTGACGTCCTTGATGGGTGCCAGGCGCACCACCGCGCCAATGTCCACCCAGCCGTCATCGGGCTTTAAGGGAATATCCTTAAAGCGGTCGAACTGGATGCCGTTGGGGATGACCAGGCATTTGCTCGCATCGCAGCCCATATCGATCTGCGTCTTGCGGGCGTTATGGAACAAACTCGTCACGCGGAAGGCGCGGCGGTAGATCTCCTCCGAAAGCAGGTAGAAAAAGCGAATCCAGCGGTCCTTAAAGGACGGCACCACCCAATCGGCGCGAATGATCTCTTCCTCGCGCTCGCGGGTATAGATGCCGTGCTCGGTGAGCAGCACCGGCGCATGGTGAACGCTTGAGCCCAGGCAGGCGAGCAGGCCGCCGTAGCCGGTCGAGATAGCGTGGTACACATCGGCAACCGGCACCTCGCTGCCCAGCAGGTAGAGCACCGGCAACAGCATAGAGCGCATGGTGTGGAATGCGTCGGCAAAGGGCGTGTAGGGGTACTCGGCAAGGCACACGTCGCGGAAGATGTCCATAAACGTTCGGCTCTGCAAAAACGAGAGCGGATGCACGCGACGGCGGTGGAAGATATCGAATAACACGTCCCAGTCCGGATTGGAGAGCGACACCAGACGGCGTAGCGCCTCGCGCTCACGGTCGTTAAAACTGGCTTCATGTTGCTCGCCCGAAAGCCGCAGGGCATCGTCCAGGAACACCTCGTGCACCTCGACCACGTTGCCGGGCAGCTCGTAGACAAACTTGCCGCGGTCGGCAGCATGTGCGCCAATCACCCACAGCACGAACTCGTGCTCGGGCATGGCCTGGATATAGCCATGCATCCAGGTAGATACGCCGCCGTGCACATAGGGGTAGCAACCCTCGAGTACCAAGCAGATTCTCATCTATCGCCACCCTCCTTGCGCTCGATCGTCAGGGTCTTATCATTTGCCTTGAGCAGATACAGATTGCCAGTAAGGTGCGTTAGTTCGCCACCCGTCACCGCACCCGGCTCGCCATTATTGGTACGGAACATGAGCCAAGCCTCGTCGTGGAAATTGCCCAGGCTGAGCGTCCAGGCATCCGCACTGGTATCCACACTCACCGTAACCGACGAAAAGCGCTGAATGGCGCCCGAGCAATCCGAGCCGGTCTGGCGGCGCAGGTCGGGCGCAGACTTGGTAAGCCAGTCCAGGTAGTCGGTCAGGCCGCCCTTGTAGACCTCCCAGCCCTCCTTAGCGCCGCGATCGGGATCCAGCAGGTCATCGGGATGCATAAAGTGAGTACTCACGTAGTGCATGTTGAGCTCGGACACGGCTGCCAGGCGCATATAGGAATCGTCGACCATGCCGCCCGAGACAATGCGCGGCTGCTCCACAATGCCATCGCTCGCTACGCCAAACTCCTGCACGTACGGCAGGTCGGTGCCGTCCTCAAAATACGTACTGGCAATAGTCTTAATGCGCGGAACGTCGGTGCTGATAAGCTGGCGCGCTCGGGCCGAAAGGATATTCGACGGTGGCACGTAGACCGAGCCATGAGCGTTGGGCAGGACCTCGTCCTGAAACGCGATAAGTTCGTTGAGTGAAGCGACAAGCGTCTCTTTGTTCTTCCAGGTCTTGTAGACGTACAGCGTGCCGTAGTCGGTGTCCCAGAGCGCCAGAGGCTGATGGTTGTAGCCGTGAAAGCCCAGCTCGCCGCCCATCTGCAGCAGCATGCCGCCAAAATAGCGGAACTGCGTGGTATCGGCCTGTCGCGCGGGCTCGGTCTGGTTGACCGCGTCCTCGTAATTTTCGATCATCACGCCGGTATACCGAATGCCATATTTTTGCGCGAACTTTTGCAGATCGGGCCACCAGACCTTGGTGTAAAAATCCGCAATGGAAAGGCCGTAGTCACGCTTGATATAAGTACCGTCGCCCGAGGGCACGGGGCTGGGAAAGTCGTCCAAAAAGAACACGGCGCTGTTGATGACCGGATAGGCCGTTGC
>CABSZR010000082.1 GCA_902482185.1 uncultured Collinsella sp.
TCTCCACACAGCGCGCACCGCCCACATGCAAAAACATGCTGTGCTTGCGATCACCGACATTTTTTCCTGTTTCCGGTAAAGTCCCCAGATTCTTGTAATCGCCCGGAGCTTGTTCGAGGAAAGGGATTTTTCCGGTCTTCTGTAGATCACCAAATTTTCCTTTAACCCGTAAGCGACGTGTCCGTTTCTTAAAATCTGCCACCACATCGCCGTGTCCACGCTCGGCGGCACGGTGACCGACTTCACCAACGACCAGCTCTTCGGTACCGACGGTTGGTATGTGCTCGGCCAGGGTCGCGACGCCTACGACGCTGCCGTCGAGGCCGCGGGCGACAATGCCGACTCGGTCGACCCGGCACAGTACGGCCCCTATGTTCCGGGTATTACCACCGTGGTGCACGACGCCCTTGTGGCGGGCGGTACCGAGGACGGTGGCCTGGTCGATTCGCTGGTCTGCGACGGTATCGTCGGCGGCCTGGGCGCCATCTTCGGCTTTGTGCCGCAGATGTTCTTGCTGTTCGTGATGCTGTCCTTCCTGGAGGACTGCGGCTACATGGCCCGCGTCGCCTTTATCATGGACCGCATCTTCCGTCGCTTTGGCCTGTCTGGTAAGTCGTTCATTCCGATGCTCGTCTCCTCTGGCTGCGGCGTTCCGGGCGTCATGGCCACCAAGACCATCGAGAACGAGAAGGACCGCCGTATGACGGTCATGACCACCACGTTTATTCCCTGTGGCGCCAAGCTGCCGATCATCGCCCTGCTCATGGGTTCCATCATCGGCGATTCTTCCACCACCGCCGCGTGGATCAGCCCGCTCTTCTACTTCCTGGGCGTCTTTGCCGTCGTCGCCTCGGGCCTCATGCTCAAAAAGACCAAGCTCTTCGCCGGTCGCCCGACGCCGTTCGTTATGGAGCTCCCTGCTTACCACTTCCCGGCGATCCGCTCTTGGGCACTGCACGTTTGGGAGCGCTGCTGGGCCTTTATCAAGAAGGCCGGCACGGTCATCTTCGCGTCCACTGTCGTGGTTTGGTTCCTGTCCAACTTTGGTAGCTACAACGGTTCCTTTGGCTACCTGCCCGCGATGGACGGCATCTCCGAGGAGTTCATGGACTACTCCGTGCTTGCCATGCTCGGCAACCTGGTCTCCTGGATCTTCGCCCCGCTTGGCTTTAGCACCTGGCAGGCAACAGCGCTGTCCGTCTCGGGCCTTGTCGCCAAGGAGAACGTCGTCGCCACCGCCGGCTCGCTGCTGTCCGTTGCCGACGCGGGCGAGACCGACCCGAGCCTGTGGACCGCGTTTGCCGGCATGTTCCCCACCATGGGCGCTTGCGTCGCCTTTGGCGCGTTCAACCTGCTGTGCGCTCCGTGCTTTGCTGCCATGGGTGCCATCCGCAACCAGATGGATTCCGGCAAGTGGTTCGCGATTGCCATTGGCTACGAGTGCGCCTTCGCTTGGGTGATCGGCCTGTTCATCAACCAGTTCTACAACCTGCTTGTTCTGGGTCAGTTTGGTATCTGGACGGTTGTGGCTATCGTGCTGCTGGTTGCGATGCTCTTCCAGATCTTCCGTCCCATGCCCAAACACGCATGGACCGATGAGGACGAGACCAACACTGCTTCCGCCGCAGTTTCCGCTTAAGTCCGAATAAGGATTAACCCCTTTCCACGAGCCCGGGTGTCCCAGCGACACTCGGGCTTTTTGGTGGGGGAGATATGGCGTTTCCGCAGATAAAACCGACCAAAATAAAACGTCCCTATTTGGTAGGTGGAGAATGGGGTAAAGTAAGTGATGGCTAACTAGAGGAGGCTTGCTATGGCACCTATCGATATTGTTGTACTGGCTGTTATCGGTATTGCGTTTGTCGCCGTGTGCGTGCGTATCTACCGCAAGGGCACCTGCGCCGACTGCGCTCAGGGTGGCGTTTGCACGGGGCATTGCTCCAACAAAAAGACGTGCGCCGCGCTGAAAGGCGTCGACAAAATCGCCGAAGACTTGGGCCGCGGTATTAAATAAGGTCTAGGCATCCAAGCGCCTCGCGAGCATCCGTTTGCGGGGCGCTTTGCACATTTGGGGGCGAGCGCGGCGAGTTGAAGAGTGATTTTGGGGTATCGTTACCTGTACTGTTAATTGGCAACTTATCTATAACGGAGTATCCCCATGAGCGCTCGCGTAACCATGAAGGACATAGCCGCCGAGCTTGGCGTTTCCATCAATACCGTGCACAAGGCCCTGACGGGTAAAGCCGGCGTGAGCGAATCCGTGCGCTCCAAGGTGAATGCTAAGGCCGAGGCCATGGGTTACCATCGCAATACGAGTGCCTCGAGCCTGCGCCGCAAGGATATCAACCTGGTGTTTTGCCTGCCCCGCGCATCGCGCGAGGGAGCGTACTTTTTCCGTTACCTGTGGGAAGGCTGCAACCGCTTTGAGCAGGAGGTCATCGACCGGGGCATTACGGTTGAGCGTGTTGAATTTGGCGTGGGTGGCTACGCTGATGCGCTCGAGCAGATTGATGAGCGCCTGCAGGTAGGCGAGAAGATTGATGGCCTGCTTGCCTATGTTCCGAGCGATGACCGCGCAACCGAGCTTTTGAGGCAGATTGCCGAGGCGGGTGTGGCGATCGAGCTCGTCGATGGCGACCGACCGCACCTCGATCGCCTGGGTGCCAGTCTGGCAGACTATTCCGCGGCGGGCAGTCTTATGGCAGAGCAGGCGGCAAACCTGGTTCACGCTTCTGGGGCTGACGCCCGCGTGCTCCTGTTGGCGGGCGACCCCTATACCGATTCACACTATCTGACCGCCCGCGCCTTCCATAATTACTTGCGCGAACGTGATATTCCATGGCAGGTTGAGGATCTTGCCGGCGCCCATGCGCAAGTCAAACAGCTCGAGCGCGAGCTTGAGCAGCGCTTGAGTGCGCCGGATGCTCCCGAGCTCATCTGTAGCGTTTTTGCCGTTGGTTCCGAGGTAGTCGCCAACGCGCTTGTTTCGAGCGGCAAGGCCGGCAAGGTCATGGTAATCGGCAACGACCTGTTCCCCGAGAGCGCCTTGGCCTTGCGTCGTGGCATCTTTACCAATATTGTCTATAAAGACCCGGTGAGCCTGGCCTACCGCGGTGCCAAGACCTTGGGCGAGTATTTGCTGTGGGGTAAAACTCCGGCGGAGCCCGTGCAGAAGGGTGCTGTGGAGATGGTGTTTGCCAGCAACGTTGACCGTTACTGCAAACTCGCCGGAATCTAATGCGTTTAGTGAGTTCCCTATTTGCCGCGTACTTTTTGGTAGGGGTATCGAAAAGCTGTTTCGAAGGCCACTGATGGCGAATCTGCCGTCAGCGGCCTTTCTTTGTGTCGATCTAACGCAGGATTCATGGCCGTGGTAACCGTTAAGCGGCCAAAACCTACCGCTCACCCCGTGATGGTTAGGTGAACGTTCACCCACAAACGATTTTTGAACTAAGATGGTGAACGTTCACCTAGAGGATAGCGAGCGCATCGTGCGCCCGCTCCGCCAACAAAGGGGTTGTTTGATGAAAAACTTCATGGACGATCAGGATTTCCTGCTGAGCACCAAGACCGGCGAGGAGCTGTTCCACAACTTTGCCGAGGGCATGCCTATCGTCGACTACCACTGCCACATTTCTCCCAAGGAGATCTGGGACGACAAGCGTTTTGAGAACATCACCGAGGTTTGGCTGGGCGGTGACCACTACAAGTGGCGCCTGATGCGTGCAAACGGCGTTGACGAGCGCTTCATTACCGGCGATGCCCCTGCTCGTGAGAAGTTCCAGAAGTGGGCCGAGACCCTGGGCCGTTGTGTGGGCAACCCCGTCTTTGAGTGGAGCCACCTGGAGCTTAAGCGTTACTTTGGCTACGAGGGCGTCCTTAACGGCAAAACCGCTCAGGAGGTCTGGGACCTTGCCAACGCCAAGCTCGCTGAGGCCAGCTTTACCTGCCGTAACCTGATCAAGCAGTCCAACGTCCGCATGATCTGCACTACCGACGACCCCGCCGACAGCTTTGAGTGGCACAAGAAGATTGCCGCCGACGACAGTTTTGACGTTCAGGTCGTTCCCGCCATGCGCCCCGATGCCGCGCTGCGTATCGAGCGTGGCCAGGAGTTCGCCGACTACTGCAAGCGCCTTTCCGAGGTTGCCGGCGTCGAGGTCAGCGACTTCGAGGGCATGAAGGCCGCCATCTCCAAGCGCTACGATGTCGCCCACGAGCTGGGCTGCCGCGCTTCCGACCACGCACTCGACTACGTTATGTACGTTCCGGCCACCGCTGACGAGATCGAGGCCATCTTTGCCAAGGGCCTTGCCGCCGAGCCGCTTACCGAGGACGAGGTCCTCAAGTACAAGACGGCCTTTATGCAGTTCGTCGCCGGCGAGTATGTCCGCCTTGGCTGGGCCATGCAGCTGCACTTTGGCTGCAAGCGTGACAACAACCGCGCTATGTTCGCCAAACTCGGTCCCGACACCGGCTACGATTGCATCTCAAACTACACGCCGTCCGACCAGCTGGCCGATTTCCTCAACTCCATCCAGGAGTCCACGGGTCTGCCCAAGACCATTCTGTACAGCCTGAACCCCATCGACAACACCATGATCGATACCGTGATGGGCTGCTTCCAGGAGGCTCCGACCGCAGGCAAGATCCAGAACGGTTCCGCCTGGTGGTTCAACGACAACGAGGTCGGTATGCGCGAGCAGCTCACGGCTCTGGCTAACGAGGGCGTGCTGGGCAACTTTGTGGGCATGCTTACCGATTCCCGCTCCTTCCTGTCCTACCCGCGTCACGAGTACTTCCGTCGCGTGCTGTGCGGCGTGATCGGCGAGTGGGTCGAGCAGGGCAAGTATCCGGCCGACATGGAGCTGCTGGGAGCCATCGTGCGCGACATCAGCTACAACAACGCGGTCCGCTACTTTGGCTTTGACCTGGATACCGTCGAGGCCTAAACCCGCATCGAATCACACCGAACTCGGGAGCGCCGTTGCCACACGCGGCGCCCCCGTTTTGCCTGCACGCTAACAGCAATCTAAGGAGAGACATCGATGGAGAACATCAGCTACGAGACGCTCGAGAAGATCGGCTACAAGGGCTACCTGCTGCCCAAGGACGCGCCCGAGAAGGTTCTGCAATTTGGCGAGGGCAATTTCCTGCGCGCCTTCGTCGACCGCTTCTTTGACATGGGCAACGAGGCAACCGGCTGGAACGGCAAGGTTGTCATGGTCCAGCCCATCAGCGGCGCCTTTGGCTTTGCCGATGGTATCAACGCCCAGGACGACCTGTACACCGTGTTGGTGCGCGGCAAGGAGAACGGCAACACGGTTGACGAGTCCCGTGTGATCAGCGCCTGCAGCCGCTGCATCAACCCGTACCGCGAGGACGACTACCGCGCCATGATGGAGGTCGCCGTCTCCGACGATTTGGAGATTATCGTCTCCAACACCACCGAGGCCGGTATCGCCTACGACCCGTCCTGCAAGGCCGACGACATGCCGCCCGCGAGCTTCCCCGCCAAGCTTGCCCAGGTGCTCCACACCCGCTGGGCCGCCGGCAAGCCGGGCGTCATCGTGCTCGCCTGCGAGCTCATCGATCACAACGGCGAGGAGCTGCTGCGCATCATGAACCAGTACGTGAGCGACTGGGGCTGGGAGGACGAGTTCTCGCAGTGGATGGCCAACGACTGCACCGTCTGCACCACGCTTGTCGACACTATCGTCCCCGGCCGCATCCGCGACCCCAAGGAGGCCGCTGCCGTGGCCGAGCGCCTGGGCTACGAGGATCCCTTCCTGGCCGTGCGCGAGCCCTTCCAGATGTGGGGCATCCAGGGCGACGAGTCGCTTGCCGAGAAGCTCCCCTTCGTGAAGGCCGGCCTGCCGGGTGTCTTTGTTACCCCCGATGTCACCCCGTACAAGAAGCGCAAGGTTCGCATCCTCAATGGCGCCCACACCGCCTTCGTCCCGGGCTCCTGGGTTGCCGGCTTTGACATCGTGCGCGATTGCATGCACGACGAGACCGTCCGCGGCTTCATGAACACCATGCTCTACGACGAGGTCATCCCGACGCTTGCCGCCGACCTGGACGTCGAGGACTGCAAGGCCTTTGCTGCCGCCGTCGAGAACCGCTTCGACAACCCGTTTATCGACCACGCGCTGCTCTCCATTTGCCTCAACTCCACGGCCAAATGGCGTGCTCGCGACCTGCCCACGCTCAAGGACTATGTTGCCGAGACCGGCAACCTGCCCAAGTGCCTGGCGACGAGCCTCGCTACGCTCATCGCCTTCTATACTCAGGAGCTCGTTGCTCGCGAGGGCGATGGCCTGCACCTGCGCCGCGCCGACGGCACCGAGTACACCGCTCAGGACGATGCCTTCGTGCTCGATTTCTACGCCGCCCACGCCGGTGCAGACGATACCGAGCTGGTGCACGACGTGCTCACCAATGAGCAGATGTGGGGCGAGGACCTTGCGCAGATCACCGGTCTCGAGGAGTTTGTCGTCAACGCGCTCACCGTCGTGCGTGTCGAG